>DATBBS010000339.1:0-9522 GCA_036270895.1 Xanthobacteraceae bacterium | reverse complement strand
CTCTCCTGGCTCGCCATCGTGGCGGCCGAGATGCTGATCGGCGGCGTCGGCATCGGCTTCTTCATCTGGGACGCCTGGAACTCCTCGCATATCAGCGAAATCATCCTCGCGCTGGTCTATGTCGGCGTCATCGGCTTCGTGCTCGACCGCATCGTCGCCGCGATCGCCAACATCGTCACCCGCGGCACCGCCGCCAACTGAGGCCCGCGCCATGCAGCCCTATCTCAGGATCGACCACGTCGACAAATCCTTCACCCGCGGCGCGGCCACGACGGTGGTGCTGAAGGACATCACGCTCACGATCGACAAGAGCGAGTTCGTCTCCATCATCGGCCATTCGGGCTGCGGCAAGACGACCCTCCTCAACATCGTGGCCGGGCTCGCCTCGGTCAGCGCCGGCTGCGTGCTCTTGGAAAATCGCGAGGTCAACGAGCCGGGTCCGGATCGCGCCGTCGTGTTCCAGAACCACTCGCTGCTCCCCTGGCTCACCGTCTACGACAACGTCCGCCTCGCGGTCGACAAGGTGTTTGGCGGCGCCAAGTCGCGGCAGGAGCGCGACGCCTGGACGCTGCACAATCTCGACCTCGTCCAGATGGCCCATGCCAGGGACAAGCGTCCGGGCGAGATCTCCGGCGGCATGAAGCAGCGCGTCGGCCTCGCCCGCGCGCTCGCCATGGAGCCGAAGGTGCTGCTGCTCGACGAGCCCTTCGGCGCACTCGACGCGCTCACCCGCGCGCATCTGCAGGATTCGGTGATGGCGATCCACCAGAAGCTCGCCAACACGGTGCTGATGATCACGCATGATGTCGACGAGGCCGTGCTTCTGTCCGACCGCATCGTGATGATGACCAACGGCCCGGCCGCCTGCATCGGGGAGGTGCTGGAGGTGCCGCTCGCGCGTCCGCGCAAGCGGCTCGAGCTTGCGTCCAACGCGACCTACCTCAAATGCCGCCAGCGCGTGCTCGAATTCCTCTACGAGCGCCACCGCTTCGTCGAGGCGGCGTAACCGCCTCCATGATCCTCAGCCGGGACCCCCATGAGTGAGCCGCTGGTCATCATCGGAAACGGCATGGCGGCTGCGCGGCTGGCGGGCGAGCTCGCGCGGCGCGCGCTCGGCCGCTACGCCGTCGCGGTGATCGGCGAGGAGCCGCAGCTGGCTTACAACCGCGTACTCCTTTCCTCGCTGCTCGCCAATGAGGTCGCGCCCGCCGACATCGAGCTGCAGCCGGCGCACTGGTGGCGCGATCGCGGCGTCACGTTGCGCTACGGGTCGGCCGCGACCGCGGTGGATACTACGACGCGCACCGTCACGCTCGCCGACGGCGCCCGGCTGTCCTTCTCCAAGGCCGTGTTCGCCACCGGCTCGCGGCCGGTCCGGCTGAGCATGCCCGGCATGGCGCTTCCGGGCGTGATGACGTTTCGCGACATCGGTGACGTCGACACGATGCGGGCGCGGGCCGGTCCGGGCGCGCGTGTCGTCGTCATCGGCGGCGGGCTCCTCGGCCTTGAGGCCGCGCACGGCCTCGCCAAGGCGGGCGCACGCGTCACGCTCGTCCACCTGATGGACCGGCTGATGGAGCGCCAGCTCGATGCGACAGCGGCCGACATGTTGCGGCACGCCATCGAGGCGCGCGGTGTGCAGGTCCTGCTGGGGGCGGAGACCGCACACGTGATCGGATCGAGCCGGGTCGAGGGCGTGGCGCTCAAGGGTGGCCGCGTGCTGGGGGCGGACCTCGTCGTGGTGGCGATCGGCATCCGTCCGAATGCGGCGCTGGCGGCGGAGGCCGGCATCGCGGTCAATCGCGGCATCATGGTCGATGACGGGCTCGCCACCAGTGCGCCCGGCGTTTTCGCGATCGGCGAATGCGCCGAGCATCGCGGCCTGTGCTACGGCCTGGTCGAGCCCGCGCACGAGCAGGCCGCCGTGCTGGCGCGCCGCCTTGCGGGCGAAAGCGCGCATTACGACGGCACGGTGCTCGCCACCAACCTCAAGGTTTCCGGCGTCGACGTGTTCTCGGCCGGCGATTTCATCGGGGCGCCCGGCACCGAGTCGGTGGTGCTGCGCGATCCCGGGCTCGGGACCTATCGCAAGCTGGTCATCGCGCACGATCGCCTGGTCGGCGCGGTGCTCTATGGCGATACAACAGACGGACTGTGGTATCTCGAGCTGATCCGGTCCGGCCAGTCGATTGCGGCGCTGCGCCACGATCTCGTGTTCGGGCGCGCGCTCGCGTTGCGGGCGGCGGCCTGACATGTCCAGCGATTTCACCCCCGATCAGAAGCGCTACCTGGAAGGCTTCGTGTCCGGCCTGCAGGCGGCGCGCGCCGCGCGCGGGTTGGCGCCAGTCGGCGGCGCGCCGTCGGCGTCCGGACGCCCGCACGGCGGTCCGGATGCTCCCCATCTCGCGGCCCAGGACCGGCAGGTGGCGGCCGGCGGCAAGCTGGCGGAGCAGGAGAAGTTCAAGCGCGAGGAACATCCCTTCGACGCCTATGGGCGGCTGAAGGACCAGGCGGCCGCCAACGCGCCGCCCAAGCCGGCAGATAATTTTCGCTGGCGCTATTACGGGCTGTTCTATGTCGCGCCGGCGCAGGATTCCTACATGTGCCGGCTGCGGATCGCGAATGGGATACTCACCCACAGCCAGTTCGCCGGCATTGCCGACGTGGCCGAGCGCTACGGCGGTGGCTACTCCCACGTCACCACCCGGGCCAATCTGCAGATCCGCGAGATCGCGCCCAAGCACGCGGTCGCGGTCGTGGAGGCGATCCAGGACCTGGGATTGAGCTCGCGCGGCGCCGGCGCCGACAATATCCGCAACGTCACCGGCACGCCGACCGCCGGCATCGATCCGCAGGAGCTGATCGACACCCGGCCCTACGCACGCGAATGGCATTTCCATATCCTCAACGAGCGCGCGTTGTACGGGCTGCCGCGCAAGTTCAACGTCGCCTTCGACGGCGCGGGCACCATTCCGGTGCTCGAGGACACCAACGACATCGCGTTCCAGGCCGTCGAGGTGAAGGACGGCCACGGCGTCGAGCCCGGCATTTGGTTCGCGCTCGGGATCGGCGGCATCACGGGGCACCGCGATTTCGCGCGTCGCACCGACGTGGTGGTGAAGCCCGCTGATGCGACCAAAGTCGCCGACGCCATCGTGCGCGTCTTCATCGACCATGGCGATCGCACCAACCGCAACAAGGCGCGGCTCAAATACGTGCTCGACCAGATGGGCGTGGAGAAATTCCTCGCGCTGGTCGAGGAGAAGCTCGGCGCCAGGCTCGTCGGGGTGCCGGCCGACGCGGTCGCGCCGCGTCCCGCCTTCGACCGCGCCGCCCATATCGGGATCCATGCGCAGAAACAGCCCGGCCGCCATTGGGTCGGCGTCGTGCTCCCGGTCGGCAGGCTCACCGGCACGCAGATGCGCGGGCTTGCCAAAATCGCGGCCGATCTCGGCGACGGCGATATCCGGCTCACGGCCTGGCAGAACCTGCTGATCTCGGGCGTTCCGACCGACAAGCTTGCGCTCGCCGAGGCTGCGGTCGCGGCGCTCGGCCTCACCACCAAGGCGAGCTCGATCCGCGCCGGCCTCGTCGCCTGCACCGGCAATGTCGGCTGCCGCTTTTCGGCCTCCGACACCAAGCGCCACGCCGAGGAGATCGCGCAGTGGTGCGAGGCGCGCGTTACGCTCGACGGTCCGGTGAACATCCATCTCACGGGATGCCATCACTCCTGCGCGCAGCACTATATCGGCGACGTCGGGCTCATCGGGGCGCGGGTGCCGACCTCGGAGGAGGGCGACACGGTCGAGGGCTATCACATCCTGGTGGGCGGCGGCTTCGGGCCCGACGCCGCGCTCGGGCGCGAGATCTACCGCGATGTGAAGGCCGAGAACGCGCCGAAGACCGTCGCCCGCATGCTGCAGGGCTATCTCGCCAACCGCGCCGCGCCGGGCGAGAGCTTCCTCGCCTTCACGCGCCGCCATGAGGTCGAGGCGCTGCGGATCATGTTCGACGCGGAGGTCGGCGAATGACCCAGCCGCTCGTTCCGCCCGCTGTGATGCTGGTTCCCGAGACCGCGCCCTTCACGCCGGAGCAGCGCTGCTGGCTCAATGGATTCCTGGCCGGGCTCGTGTCGCTCGACGGGTCGGGCGTGACCGCGCTGTCGCCCGAGCAATCCGCCGCCCTGATGCCGGGCGCCTCCACGGGACCGCTCGACGACGGCGATGCGGGCGACGCGCCCTGGCACGACCAGACCTTGCCGATGTCCGAGCGCATGCGGCTCGCCGAAAGCCGTCCGCTGCGGCGGCGGATGATGGCCGCCATGGCGCAACAGGACTGCGGTCAGTGCGGCTACAATTGCGAGGATTATTCCAACGCGCTGTTCCTGAAAAAAGAGGAGCGACTGAATCTGTGCGTGCCGGGCGGCAAGGAGACCGCCCGCATGCTCAAGAAGCTGCATGAGGAGTTCGTGGCGGCGGCGCCCGCCGTCGTGGCGCGCGCCGCCGAGACGCCCGTCCAGCCGAAGGTGGAGCCCGGCCGCTCCCGCGATTGTCCTGTCGAGGCGAAATTTATCGCGCGCACGCGTCTCAACAAGCGCGGCTCGCAGAAGGAAACCTGGCACCTCGACATCGATCTTGCCGAGACCGGCCTCAACTATCGGGTCGGCGACGCATTCGGGGTCTTTCCGACCAACGACCCCGCGCTGGCCGACGCCATCATCAAGGCGCTCGCCGCCCCGCCGGACTTTCCGATCGGCGGGCGCGCCTTGCGCGATGTGCTGATCGACGGCGTGTCGCTCGCGCCCGCGCCTGACATGCTGTTTCAGCTCTTCTCCTATCTCACTGGCGGCGTACGGCGGCAAACCGCCAAGGCGCTCGCGGCCGGCGAGGACCCCGATGGCGATGCGGCGGCGCTCGACGTGCTGGCGGCGATCGAGAAATTTCCCGGCATCCGCCCCGATCCCGAGGCTTTCATCGAGGCGCTCGACCCGCTCCAGCCGCGGCTCTACTCGATCGCGTCGTCACCCAAGGTCGATCCCGGCCGCGTGTCGCTCACCGTCGATGCGGTGCGCTACGCCATCAAGGGGCGCGGCCGCCTCGGCGTCGCCTCGACCTTCTTGGCCGAGCGCATCGACGCGGGCGACAAGCTCAAGGTCTATGTGCAGCCCGCGCACGCCTTCGGGTTGCCGGCCGATCCATCGGTGCCGATCATCATGGTGGGTCCCGGCACCGGCGTCGCGCCGTTCCGCGCTTTCCTGCACGAGCGCATGGCCACTCGCGCCTCCGGCCGCAACTGGCTGTTCTTCGGCCACCAGCGTTCCGATTTCGATTTCTTCTATGCGGATGAATTCGCCGGCATGAAATCCGCCGGCGTGCTGACGCGCCTGTCGCTCGCCTGGTCGCGCGACACCGGCAGCAAATTCTACGTCCAGGACCGCATGCGCGAGGTCAGTCGCGACCTCTGGGCCTGGCTCGCCGAGGGCGCGCATTTCTATGTCTGCGGCGACGCCAAGCACATGGCCAAGGACGTCGAGCTCGCGCTCGTCGACATCGTGGCGCAGCACGGCGCGCGCACGACCGACGAGGCGATCGCTTTCGTCGCCGAGCTGAAGAAGAAGGGCCGTTATCAACAGGACGTCTATTGATGAGCACGATCGCGAAGCACCGCACTCCGCTCGCAAGATCCCGGCAGCGCTTGCGGGGAGGACCGCCGGTCTCTCTTGCCGATCTTGATCGCGCGTCAGTCGTGCGGATCCGACTTGCGTCGGCGAGCCCCGACCGCGTGAAGGAGCCGACGGCAGGCTGGATGTGGGCGATGCGCTTGCTGCGCGCCTGGTGGATCGCCCCCGACGCCTCCTCGCCACGCGCGTCGGGCGCGCGCGAAGACGAACACCTGCCGCACCCAGCATGAACGCGCACGCCCAGCCGCCCGCGAGCCTGCGCACCGCATGCCCCTATTGCGGCGTCGGCTGCGGCGTGCTGGCGATGCCGGGGGAGGGCGGAGTCGCGATCTCGGGCGATCCGCTGCACCCTTCGAATTTCGGACGGCTGTGCTCCAAGGGCGCGGCGCTCGGCGAGACCTTGGGCCTCGAAGGCCGGCTGCTCCATCCGATGGTGCGGCAACACGACGGCACGCTCGCGGGGGTCTCCTGGCCGAGCGCGCTCGACCGTGTTGCCGAAGGTTTCGCGCGGATCGCCGCGCGCGACGGTCCCGATGCGGTCGCCTTCTATCTCTCGGGGCAATTGCTCACCGAGGACTATTACGTCGCCAACAAGCTGATGAAGGGATTTATTGGCTCCGCCAATGTCGACACCAATTCGCGCCTGTGCATGGCCTCGTCGGTGGCCGGCCATCGCCGCGCCTTCGGGGCCGATACGGTGCCCGGCGTCTATGCCGATCTCGACGAGGCCGACCTGATCGTGCTGGTCGGGTCGAACGCCGCCTGGTGCCACCCGGTCCTGTTCCAACGCATGATGGCAAACAAGCGCGAGCGCGGCGCCCGCATGGTCGTCATCGATCCGCGCCGCACCGCCACCGCCGAGGGCGCGGATCTTTTTCTTCCCCTCGCGCCGGGCACCGACACCGCGCTGTTCTGCGGGCTGCTGGCGCATCTCGCCGATACGGGCGCGCTCGATTACGCCTATATCAACAGCCACACCGGCGGCTTCGCGGCGGCGCTCGCGCGGGCGCGCGACATCGCGCCCGATGTGGCGGCGACCGCCAAGGCGACCGGTCTCGAGTCCTCCGATATCGCGAGTTTCTTCGCTTGGTTTGCCGCCACGGCGCGGACGGTCACCTGCACGTCGCAGGGCGTCAACCAGTCGGCACAGGGCACCGACAAGGTCAACGCGATCATCAATTGCCATTTGGCGACCGGCCGGATCGGCAGGCCCGGCATGGGCCCGTTCTCGCTCACCGGCCAGCCCAACGCCATGGGGGGACGCGAGGTCGGCGGCCTCGCCAATCAGCTCGCCGCCCATATGGGTTTCTCCGCCGCCGAGATCGACCGCCTCCGCCGCTTCTGGGGCGCGCCCCGCATGGCGGTGCACGAAGGCCTGAAGGCGGTGGAGATGTTCGAGGCGATCGAGGTGGGCCGCATCAAGGCGCTATGGGTGATGGCGACCAATCCGGCGGTGTCGCTGCCGCGCGCCGGCGCGATGCGCGACGCGCTGCGCCGCCTCGAGCTGTTCGTCGTCTCCGAGAATGTCATCTCGAACGACACGGTCGATGCCGGCGCGCATGTGCGGCTGCCGGCCGCCGCCTGGGGCGAGAAGGACGGGACCGTCACGAATTCGGAGCGACGCATCACCCGCCAGCGCGCCTTCCTGCCGGTGCCGGGCGAGGCCAAGCCCGACTGGTGGATGGTCGCCGAGGTGGCGCGCCGCATGGGTTTCGGGGCAGCCTTCGCCTACGGGTCGGCGGCCGACGTCTTTCGCGAGCATGCGGCGCTGTCCGGTTTCGAGAATGCCGGCACGCGCGATTTCGACATCGGCGGCTTGGCCAAAATCTCGGACGCGGATTATGAGGCGCTCGCCCCCACCCAATGGCCGCTGCGGGCGAACGAGACCGCGCCGCAATCGCGTTTCTTTGCCGATGGCGCCTTCTTCACGCCCGACCGCAAAGCGCGCTTCATCGCGCCCGCGCCGCCGGCCTTGCGCGAGGCGACCACCGCCGACTTCCCGCTCCGGCTCAATACCGGCCGGGTGCGCGACCAGTGGCACACCATGACGCGCAGCGGCATGAGCCCGCGCCTGGCGCTGCATAGCCCTGAGCCCTTCGTCGAGGTGCACCCCGAGGATGCGCGCGCGGCCGGACTGTCGGCGAGCGGGTTTGCGCGCGTGGCGACCCGCCATGGCGAGGCCGTCCTCAAGGTCGTGGTCAGTGACGGCCAGCGGCGCGGCTCGCTGTTCGTGCCGATCCATTGGAGCGACGTGACCGCCGCGACGGCCCGGATCGGCGATCTGGTCGGGCCCGCCACCGACCCCCATTCCGGACAGCCGGAAGCCAAGGCGACGCCGGCCGCGATCGCGCCGGCCGCCTTCGCGTCGCGCGGGTTTGCGCTGACCCGCGGCCCGGTGACCTGGCCATCCGGAACCTGGTGGGCGCGCGTTGCCGTGACGGCCGGATCGGGCTATCTGCTGGCCACCAATGACCCGCCCGCGACCTGGCAGCAGACCGCCCGCCGGGTTCTGGGCGGGCCAGTGGAGCTGGCCGAATATGTCGATGCGCCGCGCGGCCTTTACCGGGCGGCCGCTTTCGCCGAAGGCCGGCTTGACGGCTGCGTCTTCATCGGGCCCTCTGAGGCGGCGCCGCAATGGGATGCCGTCAGGGAGCTGTTCGGGTCGGAGGCGATCGCGGCCGCGCAGCGGCGGATGTTGCTGTCGGGCAAGTCCGTGGGCGGCCTGCCGGACGCCGGGCCGGTCATCTGCTCGTGCTTCGGCGTCGGGCTCAACGTGATCCGTGGCGCGCTGCAATCGGGCGCGGCCGCGAATGTGGAAGACATCGGCACGGCCCTGCGGGCCGGGACCAACTGCGGTTCCTGCCTGCCGGAGCTCAAGAGGATCGTGCAAGGGAGCGCAAATGAGCGCGTCGCAGCCGTCTGACATCCGCACGCCGCGCATGGAGGCGCTGGCGCGGCTGCCGGTCTTCTTCGGGCTCCAGGGCCGGCGTGCCGTGGTGGCGGGCGCCGGTGCGGCGGCAGCGTGGAAGATCGAATTGCTGTCGGCCGCGGGCGCCCAGGTCGACGTCTATGCGGCACAGCCCGCCGACGAGGTTGTGGCCGCGGCGCAAGCCGCCGACGTGACGCTGTGCGGCCGCGACATCGACGACCAGGATCTTGTCGGCGCCGTGCTGGCGATCGGCGCCTTTGAGGACGAGGCGCCTGCCGCCGCCTTCGCGGCGCGGGCGCGTGCGGCGGGCGTTCCGGTCAATGTGGTCGACCGGCCCGCGTTGAGCGATTTCTCCTTCGGCACCATCGTCAACCGCTCGCCGCTCGTGGTCGGCATCTCGACCGACGGCGCGGCGCCGGTATTCGCCCAGGCGATCCGCGCCAAGATCGAGGCGATGATCCCGCAAGGATTTGCCGCCTGGGCCGACGCCGCCCGGCGCTGGCGCGCGGCCGTGAAATCGTCCGGGCTCTCCTTCGGCGGCCGGCGGCGCTTCTGGCAATTGTTCACCACGCACGCGGTGGCGAATCCCGATCGCGCGCCGGAAGCGCAGGATTTCGATTCGCTGCTCGGGCAGGCGCGCCATGAGGGCGCGTCGGTCGATCACGGCTCGGTCACCCTGGTGGGGGCCGGCCCAGGCGATCCCGAGCTGTTGACGCTGCGCGCCGTGCGGGCGCTGCAATCGGCCGATGTGATCCTGTTCGACGGGCTGGTATCGCCCGGCGTGCTCGATTTCGCGCGGCGCGAGGCGCGCAAGATGCTGGTCGGCAAATCCGGCTACGGACCCTCGTGCCGGCAGGACGAGATCAACCGGCTGATGATCACGCTGGCGCGCCAGGGCAAGCGCGTGGTGCGG
>DATBBS010000338.1:0-1550 GCA_036270895.1 Xanthobacteraceae bacterium | reverse complement strand
CCGAGCCCGGGCCGGAATAGTTCTTCCGCCACGTTCCCTCGGTGACGCGGGCGGGCGCGGAACCGATCGCCCCGTAGCCGCAGCCCAGCGTGTCGAGCAGCAGGCGCTTCACCGTGGCGACGATCTCCTTCGGCAGATCGTCGTATTTCACGGCAAGCGCGAAGTCGGCGAGCCGCCGCTCGATGCTCGGTCCTCTACTGGCGTCCGTGGAGGTCCCCTCCTGCGCCACGACAGCGGTCGGCGGAAAACCCAGGAACTCGCCCGTCGCCGCGAGTCCGGTCGCCAGCAGGAAGTCACGCCGGTCCATGGCTCATCTCCGTCGCGCCATCGCGGCCACCGTTACACAACTTTTTTCGCCTTCAGCTCCGCCGCCTCCGCGACGTCGAAGCCGAGCTCCGCCAGAATCTCGTCGGTGTGCTCGCCCAGGGTGGGCGGCGGCGAGATCGCGCTCGGCCGTTCGCCGTCGATCAGCAGCGGCGGATGGGCGCCCGTCACCTCGCCTTCGGTCGGATGCTCGACCTTGTAGAAGGTGCCGAGATGCCGGACCTGCGGGTCCTCGGGCACCTCCTCGACGTTGAGCACCGGCGCGAAGGGCACGTCCTGCGCTTCCAGGCGCGCCGCCCATTCGTCGCGCGGCCGCGTCGCGAATGTCTTTCCCATCTCCAGCCACAAGGCGCGGTAGTTCGCGATGCGCTGCTCGCGGGTGGCAAAATCCGGATGCGCCAGGAGATCGCTGCGCTCCAGCGCAGCGACCAGGCCCTCCCAGAATTTCGTCTGCGACGACAGGTGCATCGCGATGAGGCGGCCGTCGCCACAGCGGAACGCGAAGGACTGCGACACGCTCACGCGCGAGCGCGGGCCGATCTTCATGCCGTGGCGCTGGTGATTGATGAAGCCGTCCGGCGCGAACGCGATGGTGGCCTCCAGCATGCTGGTCTCGATGCGGCGGCCCTTGCCGGTGCGCTCGCGCTCGTAGAGCGCACCGAGGATTCCGTAGGCCGCGTAGAAGCCGCTGATGTTGTCGGACAGCGTCGGCCCGCCGACCTCGGGCATCTCGGGGTCGATGAACTGGCTCAGGACGCCGCTCAGCGATTGCGCCACCGCGTCATAGGACGGCCGGTCGCGGTAGGGACCGCTCGCCCCGAAGCCGGTGATCGACGCATGAATGAGCCGCGGATTGGCGTCGCGCAGGATCGCGTCGCCAAATCCCAGGCGATCGAGCACGCCGGGACGGAAATTATCGATCAGCACGTCGGCCTGCCGCGCCAGCGTCAGGAAAATCTCCTTGCCCTGCGGCGAGCGCAGGTCGAGCGTGAGGCTGCGCTTGTTGCGGTTGTAGGAGATGAAATGGCCGCTGTAGCGCCCGCCGCGGAAGCTGCGGAACGGATCGCCGCCCTCGCGATTCTCGATCTTGGTCACGGAGGCACCGAGGTCGGCGAGCAGCATGCCGGCGAGCGGGCCGGTGATCATGGTGGTGAGCTCGATGACCCGGATGCCGTCGAGCGCCGCCATGGTCAGTGTCCCCCGGGCACGAAGCCGGCCGGCGCCGT
>DATBBS010000337.1:0-5716 GCA_036270895.1 Xanthobacteraceae bacterium | reverse complement strand
CTCGATCGAGGAGGCGCTGCTGGTCGGCAGCCGGATCCTGGTGCTGTCGCCGCATCCCGGCCGGGTCAAGGCCGAGCTCAACGCCCACAATCTCGGCTTCTCCTCGATCGGCACGCCCGAGTTCGAGGCGCTGCACCGCCGTATTCACGACCTGCTGTTCACCGACAAGATCGAAACCGACCTTGCCCCGGAGGCCGCTCATGGCTGAGCTTGCAATTCATCGTTCCTCGCCGCGTCCGCAGCCGCCGGCGCGCCCCGAGCGCGTCATCGCGCTCGATACCCTCGGCGCGGTCGGCGACGCCGCCCGCCCGCTCGGCCCGATCGAACGGCTCGCCAACATCACCATGGTGCGCCGGCTCGTCGTGCTCGCGCTGCTCGCGGTGTTCTGGGAAGCCTACGCCCGCTACAACGGCAATTCGCTGCTGTTTCCGAGTCTCACCGAGACCCTCGCGGCGTTTTGGGACGCTACCACGCGCGGCCCGCTGATCGACCGCACGCTCAACTCGCTCAGCGTGCTCGCCATGGGCTACGGCATCGGGCTCCTCACCGCGGCCGTCTTCACGACGATCGCGGTATCGACGCGCGCCGGCACCGATCTGCTCTCGACGCTCACCGCCATGTTCAATCCCCTGCCCGCCATCGCGCTCTTGCCGCTGGCGCTGCTGTGGTTCGGGCTCGGCGCCAAAAGTCTCGTCTTCGTCATCGTGCATTCGGTCCTGTGGGCGGTCGCGCTCAACACCCATTCGGGCTTCACCTCGGTGTCGCCCACCTTGCGCATGGCCGGGCAGAATTGCGGCCTCAAGGGCATTTCATTCGTGATGCTGCTGCTGGTGCCGGCCGCCTTCCCGTCGATCCTGACCGGCCTCAAGATCGGCTGGGCCTTCGCGTGGCGCACCTTGATCGCGGCGGAGCTGGTATTCGGCGCGAGCTCCCGCTCGGGCGGGCTGGGCTGGTTCATCTTCGAGAACCGCAACCAGCTCGAGACCCCTTCGGTATTCGCCGGTCTGCTGACCGTGATCCTGATCGGCCTCGTGGTCGAGAGCGTGATCTTCCGCACGCTGGAGAACATGACGGTGCGACGCTGGGGAATGCAGAGCTGACGCGGGCGGCGCCGGACGGCGTCCAGGAATGCCGGCTAGCCGCTGGTCGTCACGCTCATTTCACCCACAGCCACGGCGTCCATGTCGCCGTCTTCCACCGGGTGTCGCTGCTGTATTTGCCGGTGCTGCCGTCACCATCCTTGCCGACGCGCTGCTCGCGACGTCGGCGTCGCAGCAGGGCACGGAAGAAGGTCAGCTCGGATTGGCGGTCCGATCGGCCCCAGAGAAAGCGCTTATGTGGCGTGCTCAACATGTGCCCATCCGTCGATGGCCGTTGCACACAGGTGCAATCGCGTCACGCGCCCCATGATGATGGGTCGCAAACCTTAATGATTGCTCAAGGACGCGGACCCGCCGCGAATATGCCCGTCCGATTTGCGGTATCCAGTAACCACAGGCGCAAGCAGGACGGCGCTTGATCCCTCGGCTGGCGGACGCCGTTCTCCCTCCCGGCCCGCGCCCAGCCGGCGCCGCCACATTTGCACGGCCGCGCGCGGCCGTG
This sequence comes from Xanthobacteraceae bacterium, assembly GCA_036270895.1. Taxonomy (GTDB): domain Bacteria; phylum Pseudomonadota; class Alphaproteobacteria; order Rhizobiales; family Xanthobacteraceae; genus JAVDCA01. Next base: position 4,114 of record DATBBS010000337.1, on the reverse strand, counting down.
CTGACTGGGGCGTGTCCTGATTCGTCCTCACCGGCGCCGATGACCGACCCCTGGCTAGCCACGCTCAACGCCGAGCAACGCCGCGCTGTCGAGCATGGCGCCGGCGAGGCGCGGCCGCTGCTCATCATTGCCGGCGCGGGCTCCGGCAAGACCAATACGCTCGCCCACCGCGTCGCCCACCTGCTCGTGCAAGGCGCCGATCCGCGCCGTATCCTGCTCTTGACCTTTTCGCGCCGGGCGGCCGCCGAGATGACACGCCGGGTCGAACGGATCGCGGCGCAAGCCTTGCGGGATCGTGCCGGGGTGATGGCGGGGGGCCTCACCTGGTCGGGCACATTCCACGCGGTCGGCGCCCGCGTCCTGCGGGAATATGCCCAGGCGATCGGTCTCGACCGCGCCTTCACGATTCACGATCGCCAGGATTCGGCCGACCTGATCAGTCTGATCCGCCACGACATCGGTTTCTCCAAGACCGAGAAGCGGTTTCCTTCCAAGGCCACCTGCCTCGCCATCTATTCGCGCGCGGTGAACACGGAGACTTCGCTCGAGGACGTGCTGGGCGCGTCGTTTCCATGGTGCGCGAATTGGGAAGACGAGTTGCGCGCGCTGTTCGCGGCTTATGTCGAGGCCAAGCAGCGCCAGAATGTGCTCGATTACGATGACCTCCTGCTCTATTGGGCGCACATGATGCTCGATGCGACGATCGCCGCCGAGCTCGCCGCCCGCTTCGATCATGTGCTGGTCGACGAATATCAGGACACCAACCGCCTGCAGGCCTCTATCCTGCTGGCGCTCAAGCCGACCGGCAAAGGCCTGACCGTCGTGGGCGACGATGCGCAATCGATCTATTCCTTCCGCGCCGCGACGGTGCGCAACATCCTCGACTTTCCGCATCATTTCGCGCCCCCCGCCGAGGTCATCACACTGGAGCGCAACTACCGGTCGACCCAGCCCATCCTGGCGGCCGCGAACGCGGTGATCGATCTGGCCAGCGAACGCTTCACCAAGAACCTGTGGTCGGAACGCGCCTCAGCCGAACGTCCGCAGCTCGTGAGCGTGCGCGACGAAGGCGATCAGGCGCGCTACGTGGTGGCCAAGGTGTTGGAGCAGCGCGAGGCCGGTCTCGCCCTCAAGGCCCAGGCGGTGCTGTTTCGCGCTTCGCATCACAGCGGGCCGGTCGAGATCGAGCTGGCGCGGCGCAACATTCCCTTCGTGAAGTTCGGCGGGCTCAAATTCCTGGAGGCCGCCCATATCAAGGATGTGCTGGCCTTTCTGCGCTGGGTCGAGAACCCGCGCGACCGGGTGGCGGGGTTCCGCATCATTCACCTGCTGCCGGGCGCCGGTCCGGCCACCGCCGCGCGTCTGCTCGACCGGATCGCGCAAGCCGCCGATCCGCTCGACGCCCTCGCCGAGTTCAAGCCGCCGCCGGCCTGCGCGGCGGACTGGCCCGCCTTCACGCAGACATTCGAGCTGGCGCGCCGCCGGGCCGCGGGCTGGCCGGCCGAGCTCGATCTCGTGTGCGGCTGGTACGCGCCTCACCTCGCGCGGATCCACGAGGACGCCGTGGTGCGCGAAAGCGACCTCGCCCAGCTCGTGCAGATCGCATCGACCTATGCGAGCCGCGAGCGCTTCTTGACCGAGCTCACCCTCGATCCGCCCGGCGCTACCAGCGACGAGGCCGGCGTGCCGCTGCTCGACGAGGATTACCTCATCCTTTCCACCATCCATTCGGCCAAGGGCCAGGAGTGGAAATCGGTTTTCGTGCTCAATTGCGTCGACGGCTGTATTCCGTCGGACCTCGCGACCGGCGCCGCGCAGGAGATCGAGGAGGAACGCCGCCTGCTCTACGTGGCGATGACCCGCGCCAAGGACCACCTCCATCTTGTGGTGCCGCAGCGCTTCTTCGCCCATCAGCAGCGCGGCGGGGGCGACCGCCACATGTATGCGGCCTGCACACGCTTCATCCCCGCCGCGCTCCGGCAGCATTTCGAGAGCCGTGCCTGGCCGCTTGCCGGCGCCACGGACGCGCGCGCCGCGATGCCGCGCGAGCCGGTGGATATCGGGGCGCGGTTGCGCCGCATGTGGCGGTAGGCCCTATTAATTCAGCCGCTGCGAGCGCGGCTCGTTGTCCTCGATCATTGCGATCGGGCTGGCCTGATGGTGGATCAGCCGCCACGTGCCGTCGACCCGCCGATACCAGTTGGTCGCGGCGAGCGCCGCCGCTTCGACGATCTCCACGCACAGCACCCGGCCCTCGTCGCCCGCCACGATCGCGGTATCGTCGTGATGCGCGATCCGCACCCGGTTCTGGCTATGCAAAATGTTGCGGTATGATTCCAGGATGTCCGCCCGCCCGGTCAGCGCCGGCCAGCCCGGGTGAATGCACGAGACGCCATCCTCCGCCCAGATGCGGCTCATCTCGGCAAAATTGCCGGTTGCGAAGGCCTGGTAGTAGGCGGCGTTCGCGGCCAAGATCGCATCGGCGTCGGTCATGCGCGCGACCTTCTGATTGGCGGCTGTGACGACTTTACCGTAGTTTGCGGTCGCGCGCCGGTCGGTCGGAGAATGAGATGTACGACCTGTCCTTGTGGGAGTTGATCGTCATCGGGGTCCTGGTCCTTTGCGCGGTCACGCCCGTGATCGCGTATAAGAAGAACCGTTCGGCGGTCCTGTGGTTCGTGCTCGGATTGATGTTCAATCCGGTTGCCTTGGTGGTGCTGCTCTGCCTTCCGGCCCGGACCCGCAAGCCGTATTCGCCGCCGGCGGCCGGCGGCGAGCGCCGGCCGATCGAATAGAACAGGGGCGACCGCCGGTTTCGTCACACGCACCTCCCGCCGTCCACCTCGACAATATTCCCGGTGACGAAGGCGGCTTCCTCGGAACAGAGGAAGAGCGCCGCATTGGCGATGTCCTGCGGCTGGGCGAGCCGGCCGAGCGGGACGGTCGCCTCGAATTTTTGCCGCATGCCGGCCGCCGGCCCGAGGAAGGTCGGCAGCAGCGGCGTCTCGGTCGCCACCGGCGCGATGGCGCAGACCCGGATCTTATCAGGCGCCAGCTCCACGGCGAGCGTCTGGGTCAACGTGTGCACCGCGCCCTTGGTGGCGTTGTAGGCGGAGAGCCCCGGCCGCGGCCGCAAACCCGCGGTCGACCCGATATTGATCATCACGCCGCCGACCTGGCGGCGAAAGACCGGCACCATCGCCTGGCTGAACAGAAAAAGGCCTTTGACGTTGACCGCGAAGACGCGATCGAATTCCGCCTCCGCGATGTCGGTCACCGGCTTGTTGACGTGGGCGACCCCCGCATTGTTGACCAGGATGTCCAGCCGCCCGAATGCGGCGAGCGCCGCCTGGATGGCGGTGTCGATGTCCTCCTTGCGCACCACGTCGCAGCGGACCGCGAGCGCGCCCTTGCCGATCCGGGAGGTCGTCGCCTTGGCGGCGCCCTCATCGAGGTCGAGCACCGCGACGCGCGCGCCTTCGCGCGCAAAGGTCTCGGCCATGCAGGCGCCGATGCCGGAGCCCGCGCCGGTGATGATCGCAGCCTTGCCATCGAGACGCATGACGTTGCCTCACACTCCGAGCCCGTAACGCCTGCCCCATCCCAGCCCGTCCTCGGTGCGGCCGCGCGGCTTGTACTCGCAGCCGACCCAGCCCGTGTAGCCGAGCCGGTCGAGCGCCTCGAAGATCGCCGGATAGTTGACCTCGCCCTCGTCCGGCTCGGCGCGCGACGGCACGGCGGCGACCTGCACGTGGCCGATGAGGGGCAGGAACTTCTCGAAACGCTTCAGCAGGTCGCCGCCGATGATCTGGAGGTGATAGAAATCGAACTGGATGCGGACATTCGGCCGGTCGATCCTGGCGATCAGGTCGGCCGCCTGCTCGACCCGCGCCACGAAATAATCCGGCCGGTCGCGCGCGTTGAGGGGCTCGATCAACAACATGATGTACTTTTGCGCCGCGAGGTCGGCGGCGCGTGCGAGATTGGCCACGAACACCCGCTCGGCCGCCGGGCGCTGCTCGGGCGGCACCATCCCGGCCATGGTGTGGATCGCCGAGCCGCCGATCGCGACCGCATAGTCGAGCGCCTGCTTGAAGACTTCCGCGAACTCGCG
>DATBBS010000336.1:0-10455 GCA_036270895.1 Xanthobacteraceae bacterium | reverse complement strand
GGGGGAGGGGGCGCGAAGTTGAACAGCACCGGCTTGAACAGCGTCGACTGACAGGCGTCGATGAACTGGGCGGCCGCAACCTGGCAATCCTCCACCACCAGCGTGCCAGCGTCGACCTGCCTTTGGATATATGACGCCAGCATCGCGATGCCGCAGGCCGGACCGGCCTCGTAGAATTGCTTGCCGATCTCCGGCATGCGATCCGCAATCGCGATGACGGTGCGCAGCGGCGATGCCTTACCGGGCTGACACAAGAAATTGACCAGCCCGACGCCGAGCCCCGTCAGCACCGCTTCCACGTCGCCGTCGTTGGGATCGAGATCGAACAGACCTTCCGCCTGGGTCTGGCACTGCTCGTGGACAGTTGCCTCGAACAGCTGCTCCTTGTTCTCGAAATAGACATAGAGCGTGCCTTTGGACACGCCGGCCGCGCGGGCGATCTCGCCCATGCTGGCGGCGTCGAATCCCTGCGCCATAAAGACCGCGCGCGCGCCGTCCATGATCTGGCGGCGCTTGGCGCTGTCCTCAGGTCCGTCGGCCTGCGGCGGGGGGGCCATGACGGCTGCGTCGCTTGGCATTTTTCCTGGCCTCCAGGGCCGGTTCGATTCCATCTCCCCACCAATATGGCGTAGAGGTATGCAAAATGCAATGACCGAACCGTTCGGTCAGGCTTGACAGGCTGGGAAGGGTGCTCTATTTTTGACCGAACGGTTCGGTCATGGCCGAATCCGGCGGCGATGGGAGCATTCGATGTACATGGACCGCGAAACAGGCCTCCGACTGCCGAGGCGCCCCCCCGCGATGGCGGCGAAGGCGCTCGACGCCCGGGCGCCCATCGATCCAGAGATTTTGCGGCGCTGGCGGGGTCCGGCGACGGAACCGGACGCGCCTGATGGCGAGTCCCGCGTCGCGGAGCCGGTCATTGCGCCGGCCGGTCCGGCCGACAATCCGTCTGGCAAACCGGAAACGCCGCCGACGCGACGCAGCCGCAAGTTTGCAATGATCGCTTTGGTGCTGGCGATCGCGGCGGGCGGGGCGGGGTGGTTCGGTTACCACTGGTGGACCGTCGGACGTTTCATGGTCACGACCGACGACGCCTATGTGCGGGCCGACAACACCACGCTGGCCGCCAAGGTGGCCGGCTATGTGGCGAACATCTTCGTGGCCGACAACAGCTACGTTCATGCGGGCGACCTGATCGCGGCGCTCGATGACGGCGACTATCGGCTGGCGGCGGAATCGGCGCGCCAGAAGGTCGTGACCCAGCAGGCGACGGTGGACCGGATCGGGCGGCAGGTCGTCGCCCAGGAGGCGAATGTCGAGCAGGCCAAGGCGCAACTCGTATCGGCCAAGGCCGGGGCGATCCGCATGGGACTTGAGCTCGACCGCCAGCATGCGCTCGCCGCCAAGGAATTCGCCAGTCGCCAGGCGCTCGAGCAGGCGATCGCGAACCGCGATCAGGCCGAGGCCGCGCTCACCAGCGGGCAGGCCGCAATTGCCGCCGCGCAGGCCAATGTGGAAGTCCTGAAGGCACAGCAGCGCGAGGCCGAGCGCACGCTCGACGAGCTCGCGACCGCGCAGGCCAAGGCGGAGCGGGACCTGTCCTTCGCCACCATCCGGGCGCCGATCGATGGCGTCATCGGGAATCGGGCCATGCAGGTCGGCGATTTCGCGCAGACCGGTCAGCGGCTGGCGAGCGTGGTCCCGCTCGACGCGGTCTATGTCGACGCCAACATGAAGGAGACGCAGCTCGCGCGCGTCCGCCCCGGTCAGAAGGCGGCGCTCACGGTCGACGCGCTGCCCGGCCGCACGATCGAAGGCACGGTCGCGAGCGTCGCGCCGGCGTCGGGCTCGGTCTTCTCATTGCTGCCGCCCGACAACGCGACCGGCAACTTCACCAAGATCGTGCAGCGCTTGCCGGTGCGCATCCGCGTGCCGCTCGGCGTGACCGGCGAGCGGCTGCTGCGGCCCGGCATGTCGGTGGTGGTCAGCGTCGACACGCGCGACCAGCCGCAGGACGGCCTCCCGGTCGTCGGGCGCCGCAACGCCGGGCTGATGAACTGAAGCGAGGCGCCACATGAGCGCGCGACAAGACACCTTTCCTATGCGGCCCGCGACCCCCTCCGTCGGCGCCGCGGCAGCCGGCGCGGATGAGCGTATCGATCCGCGCCGGCTCGTCGCCTTCCTGGCGATGGTGTTCGGGATGTTCATGGCGATCCTCGACATCCAGATCGTGTCGGCCTCGCTCACCGAGATCCAGGCGGGGCTGGCGGCTTCCAGCGACGAGATCTCCTGGGTCCAGACCGCCTATCTGACCGCCGAGGTGGTCGCCATTCCGCTGTCCGGCTTCCTGTCGCGCGCGCTCGGCACGCGCATGCTGTTCGCCATCTCGGCCGCAGGCTTCACGGCCGCCAGCCTGATGTGCGGCCTGTCGGGCTCGATCGGCGAGATGATCGTGTGGCGCGCCATCCAGGGCTTCATCGGCGGCGGCATGATCCCGACCGTCTTCGCCAGCGCCTACATGATCTTCCCGCGCTCCAAGCAATCCGTGATCACGCCATTGATCGGTCTGGTCGCGACGCTGGCGCCGACGATCGGTCCCACCATCGGCGGCTATCTCACCGACGCGCTGTCCTGGCACTGGCTGTTCTTCATCAACGTGATCCCCGGCATCGCGGTCACCATCGCGACGCTCTGGCTGGTCGACTTCGACAAACCGAATCTCAAGCTGCTGCAGAATTTCGACTGGTCGGGCCTTCTGTTCATGGCGGGATTTCTCGGCGCGCTCGAATATGTGCTGGAGGAGGGCCCGCGCAGCGACTGGCTTCAGGACGACACCATCGCGCTGTTGGCGGCGATTTCGGCCGTCTCGGCGCTCGGATTCTTCGCCCGCGTGTTGACGGCGCGCGAGCCGATCGTCGATCTCACGGCATTCGCCAATCGCAACTTCGCGCTCGGCAGCCTGTTCTCCTTCGTGCTCGGCATCGGGCTCTACGGACTCACCTATCTCTACCCGCTCTATCTCGGACAGATCCGCGGCTACAACGCGCTGATGATCGGCGAGACCATGTTCGTGTCGGGACTTGCCATGTTCGCGACCGCGCCGGTGGCCGGCCGGCTCGCCGGCAAGGTCGATCCGCGCTATCTGCTGATCGCTGGCTTTCTCGCCTTCTCGGTCGGCACTTGGCAGATGACCAGCCTCACCCGCGACTGGGATTTCTGGGAGTTGCTGTGGCCGCAGATCTTCCGCGGCGTCGGCATGATGCTCGCCATCGTGCCGATCACAAACGTCGCGATCGGGACACTGCCGCTCGAGCGCATCAAGAACGCGTCCGGGCTGTTCAACCTCATGCGCAATCTGGGCGGCGCCGTCGGGCTCGCCGGGCTCAATACGGTGCTCGACGACCGCATCGACCTTCATATCACGCGCCTGCACGAGGCGGTCGGCTGGGGGCGCGGACCGGCGGTCGAGACGCTCAATGATATGACGACGCGCTTTCAGAGTTTCGGCAGCGATGCGCCCGCCATGGCGCTCAAGCAGCTCACGCTGTTCGTGCATCAGCAGGCGACGGTGATGGGTTTCGCCGATGTGTTCGTGTTGCTGACGGTGCTGTTCGTCGGTATCGCGGTATCGGGTCTGGTGATGAAACGGCCCGCTTCGGTCGCGGCCGGTGCCGGCGGCCATTGAGGCCGCGCCCCAACGTGGTTAACTGCCTGCTGGGCTTGCGGCAGAACACCACGTGGCGGGATAGCAGTGGCCGAGCAGACCAATGTCGTCGAAACGATCGCGCGGCAGCTCGTCGAGCACTGCCGCCGCGATATCGAGGCGGCCGCGCTTGCGATCGCGGGCGCGAGAGCGATTCTCGAAAGCTCGCGCTGGCTTTTGGCGCGCTGGGAGGAACGGCGGCGGGCCGACGCCGCAACGGGTGGCTTGCGGCTGCCGGCCTACGATGATGCGCGCGCCGGGATGTTTCTCTCCGTCGCGCCGGAGGAGCCGCGCCGCCGCGGGCGCAAGCGGCGCGCCTCGTAACCGGAGCCTCACATCAACGGCTGCAATCGACCGGATGCGGGACCGTGCACGGCGCCGGGCACGGCTCATGCTTGACCGCCGGCGCCGTCTTGGCGGGCGGCGCGCCGGTCGCGGCGGCATGTGTTCCGAAGCCCGCGATGACGCCCATGCAGATCATGACCGCACCGAAAGCGAGCGTGGCAGCGTGCAATCCGAAATGGGTGGCCGCAAGGCCGACCGCAATCGCCGGCAGGCTGAAGAACAGGTAGGCCACGACGAAGAGCGCGGCGAGAATCTCGGCCTTGTTCTTTGGCGGCGCGAGTGCCGCGATCGAACGGAATCCCGCCATGTAGGTCGGCCCCCAGCCGCTGCCCAGCACAACCGATCCTGCGAAGAACAGAAGCGTCGATTCCACCGACACCGCGCAAAGCACCAGCAAGAGGCCCGCAACCAGGAAGACCGCGCCGAAATAACCGATACGACGGTTGCTCCAGCCGCTGATGAGCAGGGTTGTGGCGGAGCCGAGTCCGATCAGCAGGAAGACAACGACCCCGCCCACCGTCCGATGCTGGTTATGAAGAAGCTCGGCGGCAAGCGACGGTCCAAGCGAGAGATAAAAGCCGCCGACCGCCCAGGAGGCCGCGATGCCGATCGACAGCAGCGCGAACCGGCTGCGCAGCTCGCGTGGAACGGAAATGCGCCGCGGCTGCCACACGTGGGCGACCTGTCCGCTGGGCCCCGCCGTTTCCGGCATGAGGAAGACCACCACCAGCGCGAGCGCGAACGCGACCAGAAGGCCGAGATAAACCGCAACCGTCGGCGCCGGGCCGAAATCGACCAGAAGGCTGGTGACGAGACTGCCGCTGGCGAGCCCGAAGCTTGGCGCGGTCGCAGCGGTAAGGGCGCCGATTCCGGGCCTCTCTTTGGGCTCCAGTTCGATGACGGCGGCGCTCGCGGCGGTCGACGCTGTCCCGACCGCCAGGCCTTGGATGAGTCGCGCGACAACCAGCCAGCCGACGCCGCGCGCCATCGCGAACAGCAGCATGCTGATCATGACGGCGACGATCGACGCCGCCAGGACCGGGCGGCGGCCGACACGGTCGGACAATGCGCCGAAAGCAATCAGCGCCGTCAGCACGCCGAGCCCATAGGTCGCGAAAATGAGGGTGAGCTTGGTCGGCGAGAAGTGCCACTCCGCCTGATAGACGGCATAGAGTGGGGTCGGCGCAGCGGCGGAAAACAGCAACAGGCCGAAGATCACGGCCAAGAGCCAGAACGCGGTTGTCCTCGGCAGTCGCCGGCTCGTCGCTGGCAGCACGTCGAGGATCGATCCGCCCGGGCGGTTCGCGGAGGCGCCGATATTGGACATCGATCCCTCTTGGATCCCCTTGGCCCGGCGCGCCCGGGCCGACAATCGCGGAAGTGGCGGCTCCTTCGCACAGCCGGACGAAAGATCTAATGCGTTGGCGTCGTCTCATCCAGGGGCGTGACCCGCGGGGGCGTCGGCGCAGGCCTGTCATGCGTCAGGACTTCGACTCTCCCGGATCGCCATAGCCCCCGGCGGTCGGCGTCTGGATGATGACCGCTTCGCCCGCATCGATGACGGTCGCGTCCGCGCCCTGCAGGCGCTCCAACTGTCCATCCTTGCGGCGTACCCAGTTCTCGCCGACCTCACCGGCCTCGCCGCCGGCGAGCCCGAAGGGCCGCACGCGGCGATGGCCGGACAGGATGGTGCATTCCATCTCTTCCAGGAACCGGATGGTGCGCCGGACGCCGTCGCCCGCGTTCCACCGGCCGCGTGCGCCCGAGTCTTTGCGGATATGGAAATCCTCCAGCACGACCGGATAGCGAAACTCGAGCACCTCCGGATCGGTGAGCCGCGTGTTGGTCATGTGGGTGTGCACCGCGTCGGTGCCGGGAAAACCGGGGCCGGCCGGTGAGCCCGAGCAGATCGTCTCGTAATACTGATGTTTTGTGTTGCCGAAATTGAGATTGTTCATCGTTCCCTGCGCGGCAGCCAGCGTTCCGAGCGCGCCGAACAGGCAATTCGTCACCGCCTGCGACACCTCGACATTGCCGGCCACGACCGCGGCCGGGTATTCGGGCGAGAGCATCGATTTTTTCGGGATCACGATGTTGATCGGCCGCAGGCAGCCGGCATTCATCGGGATGTCGTCGTCGACCATGACGCGGAACACATAGAGCACCGCCGCGCGCGTCACCGGTTCCGGCGCGTTGAAGTTGGTGGGCTGCTGGGGCGAGGTGCCGGTAAAGTCGACGGTCGCCTCGCGCTTCTGCTTGTCGACGGTGATCCTCACTTTGATGACGCAGCCCTGGTCCATCTCGTAGCTGAAGGCGCTGTCATGCAGCCGCTCGATCACGCGGCGCACGCTTTCGGCGGCATTGTCCTGCACGTGCTTCATATAGGCCTGCACGACCGGCAACCCGAACTGGGCGACCATCTTGCGCAGCTCCTGCACGCCCTTCTCGTTGGCGGCGATCTGCGCCTTCATGTCGTTGACGTTCTGCAGCGGGTTGCGAGCCGGATATTCGGCGCGGGTGAGCAGATCGTAGAGCTCGGTCTCGCGGAAACGCCCGCGGTCCACGACCTTGAAGTTGTCGATATAGATGCCTTCCTGGTGGATGGTGGTGGCGTTGGGCGACATCGAGCCCGGCGAGATGCCGCCGATATCGGCATGGTGGCCGCGGCTCGCGACCCAGAACAGCATCTCGCGTCCGGCCTCGTCGAAGACCGGCGTGCAGACCGTGATGTCGGGAATATGCGTGCCGCCGTTGTAGGGCGCGTTGATGACATAGACGTCGCCGGGCGAAATCCTTCCCTTGTTCTCGCGGATGATGGTCTCGACCGCGCGGTCCATGGAGCCGAGATGCACCGGCATGTGCGGCGCATTGGCGACCAGCGTGCTGTCGGCGGCGAAGACCGCGCAGGAGAAGTCGAGCCGCTCCTTGATGTTGACCGAATAGGCGGTGTTCTGCAGCGACACGCCCATCTGCTCGGCGATCGACATGAAGAGATTGTTGAACACTTCCAGCATCACCGGGTCGGCATCGGTGCCGATCGCGTGCTGGCGCCGGAGCTCCACCGTGCGCGCCAGGACGAGATGATTTTTTTCGGTGAGTGCCGCCTGCCAGCCGCCCTCGATCACGATCGTCTGGTGCGGCTCGATCACGATGGCGGGGCCGTTCACCTTGTGGCCGGGCCCGAGCTGGTCGCGGATGTAGACGGCGGCGTCGTGCCGGCGTCCGCCCGAATAGAAGCGGGTCTTGCGCGCCGGGGCGGGGAGGGGAACGGTCGTCGTCGGATGGACGGATTCGGAAAATCTCGCCCCGCCCCCGACCGCCTCGACCGACACGGCCTCGACGACGATCTGCTTGGCCTCGTCGATGAAGCCGAAGCGCGCCGCGTGCGCGGCCTCGAAGGACTTCTTCATCTCGGCGAGAGTCCCGAAGGGGACCACCAGCGCGGTATCGGTTCCGGCATAGCGCACATGGGCACGCACATGCGTGGCGATGTCCGATGGCGCAACGCCCTGGCCCGCGACCTCGCGGCGGGCCTCCGCGCCCAGACGTTCGCCGAGATCGGTGAGGGCCGCCAGCGCGGTATCGCCGAACGGCTCCTCGATCGCCTGCTGGCGGGTCGCCCGGATGTCGGCGAGCCCCATGCCGTAGGCGGAGAGCAGCGACGAGAACGGATGGATCAGCACCTTGGTCATGCCGAGCGCATCGGCCACCAGGCAGGCGTGCTGGCCGCCCGCGCCGCCGAAGCAGTTGAGCGCATAACGCGTCACATCATAGCCGCGCTGCACCGAGATCTTCTTGATCGCATTCGCCATGTTCTCGACCGCGATCTTGATGAAGCCGTCGGCGACCTCCTCGGGCAAGCGGCCGTCGCCGACCTGGCGCGCGAGCGCCGCGAAGGCGGCCTTCACCGCCTCGGCGTCGAGCGGCTGGTCCTGTCCGGGTCCGAAAATCTTCGGGAAGAAATCCGCGATCAGCTTCCCCACCATCACATTGGCGTCGGTGACGGCGAGCGGGCCGCCGCGGCGATAGCAGGCCGGTCCCGGATTGGCGCCGGCGGAATCCGGCCCGACGCGGAAGCGCGCGCCGTCGAAATGCAGGATCGAGCCGCCGCCGGCCGCGACCGTATGGATCAGCATCATGGGGGCGCGCATGCGCACGCCCGCTACCTCGGTCTCGAAGGCGCGCTCATACTCGCCGTCGAAATGCGACACGTCGGTCGAGGTGCCGCCCATGTCGAAGCCGATCAGGCGGTCGAAGCCCGCCGCGCGCCCGGTCTCCGCCATGCCGACCACGCCGCCCGCCGGCCCGGACAGGATCGCGTCCTTGCCCTGAAACAGCTCCGCCGCGGTGAGACCGCCGGACGACATCATGAACATGAGGCGGGCGGCGTCGCTGCCATCGGCAGCATCGCCGCTTGCGCCAGCGCGCTCCCTCCCCCCTTGCGGGGGAGGGTTGGGGAGGGGGGTGGCCACGGGCGCATGCGCAAGCGGCTTACCCCCCTCCCTGTCCCTCCCCCGCAAGGGGGGAGGGAACGCAGGAGCCGCGGCGTCGGCGTTTGCAGCTTGCGCGCCGCCCGTCTTCATCTCCCGCTCCACCTGCGCCACATAGCGCTTGAGGATCGGCGACAGATAAGCATCGACCACGGTGGTGTCGCCGCGGCCGACCAGCTTGATCAGCGGCGAGACCTCGTGGCTGACCGAGACCTGCGCGAAGCCCATCTGGCGCGCGAGCGCCGCGACCTGCCGCTCATGCTCGGGAAAACGATACGCATGCATGAACACGATCGCGACCGCCGCGACGCCATCCTGGTGGGCGGCTTCGAGCGCGCGCTGCGCGCCGTGGAGATCGAGTGGGCGCTCCACCGCGCCGTCGGCGCGCACGCGCTCGTCGACCTCGACGACGCGATCGAACAGCATGTCGGGCTTGATGATGTGGCGGGCGAAGATCTTCGGCCGCGCCTGGTAGCCGATCTTGAGCGCGTCACGGAAACCCTTGGTGGTGAGCAGCAGCGTGCGCTCGCCCTTGCGCTCCAGGAGCGCGTTGGTGGCCACCGTGGTGCCCATTTTCACCGCGCCGATGAGCCCGGGCGGGATCGGGGCGCCGGACGCGAGGCCGAGCAGGTCGCGGATGCCCTGCACCGCCGCGTCGCGATAGGCTTCCGGATTCTCGGACAAGAGCTTGTGAGCGACCAGCGTGCCGTCCGGCCTGCGCCCGATCACGTCCGTGAAGGTGCCGCCGCGATCGATCCAGAATTCCCAACTGCTCATGAGCGCTCGCCTGTCCGAGCCGCGTCTCTAGCGCAGCCGCCGATGGCTGAACAGGCAGCTTTGCGATGAGGGAAGCAGCCCCCAAAAATTGGCGGGGGCCCGGCGGGTTTGCCGCCGAGCCCCCCTCACATATCAGCCGGCCTGTAAGCCGGGTTTTGTAGGGCGGCGGGCGAACCCGCCGCGTGACGACCATTCCTCTGGGACGCCGATTGCTCGGCGCCTCGAGCAACCTACCCGGACGGCCAGATCCGGACACTGATCCCGGGGTCCTCGCGTCGCTTGCGCGACGGTCGGACTCCGCGCCGTCCCTATTCGGTTTTGCTCCCGGTGGGGTTTGCCCTGCCGCTGCCGTTGCCGACAACGCGGTGCGCTCTTACCGCACCTTTTCACCCTTGCCGCGGCAAACGCTAAGCACCGCGGCGGTTCGTTCTCTGTGGCACTTTCCCTGGGGTCTCGCCGCTTGCGCGGAAATGCCCCGCCGGACGTTATCCGGCACCGCGTGTCCATGGAGCCCGGACTTTCCTCCCCGGCGACCTTTCGGTCATTGCCGGGACGGCCGTCCAGCCGACTGACCGCACAGGAATGGGATGGGCAGCGTGTGGCGTCAAGTCCGCCTTTGAGGCGGGGGGGCGCTATTGAAAGCCTCCGCCAGAACGGCTCAGATGAAACGGCAGGAATTTTGCAGCACCGTCGGGTGGGGCCGATGCGTGCGACATGCGCGGGGAGCAATCAGATGGCGAGCGACTTCGAAGACCATTGCTGGAAAGACCTCATCCCGGACGACGTGCTGGAAATCTACAGCCACTACGAGCGCAAGACCTTCGTGGGACCCGCGCCGGCGCTCATCGCCATCGACCTCTATGAGCTGTCCTACCAGGGCGGACCGAAGCCGGTGGTGGAGCTGGCCAAGACCTTTCCGAGCTCCTGCGGCGAATATGCCCATGCGGCGATCGAGCCGACGCGGCGGCTCTTCGCCGCCGCGCGCGCGGCCGGCCTTCCCGTGTTCTACTCGACCATGGACACCAGGCCCGACTCGCTGCCGACCACCGTCACGGCGACCAAGCGGCGGAAAATCCCGAACGACCCCGCCGTCTATGCGATCCGCGCCGATTTCAAGCCGCAGCCGGGCGACGTCGT
>DATBBS010000335.1:0-7099 GCA_036270895.1 Xanthobacteraceae bacterium | reverse complement strand
ACTCATCAGCGAATAGGGAATCCAGAGCGGCGGCGCCCAGGTCGAGCTCGAGTGGTAGTCGTCGACGATCGCCTCATGCAGCAGCGTGATCGATTTCCACGCGAAATAGCTGCAAAAGGCCAGGCTCGCGAGATCGACCAGCAGGACGCGGATGTGATTGACCCGCCTGGGCAGCAGGCCGACGATCGCCTCGATGCCGATATGACCGCGTTGCGCCTGGATGGCGGCCGCCGACATGAACACGGCGCCCACGATCAGGAAGACCGACATCTCGTCCTGCCAGTCGGTCGAGTATTTGAGGAAATAACGCACGACGACGCTGTAGGTGAGCACGCAGGCCGCCAGCACCAGGGCGATCGACGACAGGATCACGATGACGTGGTTGACCGCCGCGATCACGCGATCCGCGGGGGCGTCCGACACGGACGCCCCACCTTGTCCGGTCTCGACAGGGTCGAGGCCGTGCGACATCGAGCCCCCCTTCCCGGCTTCAGGAAACGTGCACGCCTTCGGCGAGCTTGATCAGCTCCGCGGCGAGCGGCGAGCGCGCCGCATAGTCCTTCCACGCCGTATCGCGCGCGATGGCACGCCACTTGTCGACGGTGGCCTCGTCGAGGTCGGAGACCTTGGCGCCCTTCTTGGCATAGACCTCGGCGACCTTCTGGTCGTCGGCCATCGCCTCCTTGCTGCCGAAGGCTTCCATCTCGAGGCCGATCGCCATGATGGCGTCCTGCTGATTTTTCTTGAGTGCGTCGAAGATCTGCTTCGACATCACCAGCGGCTCCAGCATGAACCAGTAGGACTTGCCGCGCCCGGTGGTGAGGCTGCGCGCGAGCTCCTCGAGCCGGAAGGAGATCAGGCTGGTCGACGACGTGATGCAGGCGTCGCAGGCCCCGGTCTGCATGGCGGCATAGAGCTCGTTCGAGGGCGTATTGAGGGTGGTGGCGCCCGCGGCCTGCAGCACCATGTCCATCTCGCGGCTGCCGCCGCGGATCTTGAGGCCCTTGGCGTCCTGCGGCGTGACGATCGGCGTCGCGCGGCTGGCGACCCCGCCGGCCTGCCAGATCCACGATACGATCACGACGCCCTTCTCGGCGAGGAAGGCCCCGAACTTCTGGCCGACCGGCGACGATTTCCAGGCAGCGCCCTGCTTGTAGGAGCTCACCAGGCCGGGCATCAGGCCGATATTGGTTTCCGGCACCTCGCCGCCCGCATACGAGATCGGATAGAGGCTGAGGTCGAGCGCGCCTTTGCGCAGGGCCGAGAACTGCGCGACCGTCTTCATCAGCGACGAATTGGGATAGACCTGTCCGGCGATCTCGCCATTGGTGCGCTTTTCGAGCTCGGCGGCGAATTGACGGCACAGGCGATCGCGGAAATCGCCTTCCGTGATCGTGCCGCCGGGGAACTGATGCGATATCTTCAACGTCTGCGCCGGCGCCGCCGAACCCAGGCGGGACATCGAGAGCACGGCAGGTGCGGCCAAGGCGCCAACGAGGACGTGGCGGCGGTTGAGCGTCATGGTGTTCTCCCTGACATTTCTGGTTGCTAGAATTGCCGGCATACAACGGCAAAATGCCTGTATTGTCAAAGACAAGATGGCAGGCGCGGCACCATGGCGCGGCGCGCCCCGCACGCGAACCCGGCCGCCCGCGCCCGCGTTGCGATCGGGTCGAGCCGGAACACCCTGACTGGCTGCCTATTTGACGGCGAGGGCCTGCTCGATCAGCTGGCGCCCTTCGGGCACCTCGTCGGCGAATTCCTTGTAGGAGCTCTGCTGCGCCACCTTGACCCAGGCGTCGAATTCCGCGGCGGTCAGCGTAATGATCTCGACATTGCTCTTCATGAAGACGTTCACCATCTCGTCGTCGAGGCCCTTGGTGGCCGCGTTGAAGAAGGCTTCCGCCTTTCTCCCCGCCGCGCGCAACGCTTCCTGCTGGGGCCGCGTGAGCGCGTCGAAACGTTTCTTCGACATCAGCACCGGCTCATACATGAACCACAGCGCGTTGTCGCCCGGCGCGGTGAGGCACTTCACCTGCTCCTGGATGCGGAACGAGACGAAGCTCCCCGAGCTGGTGTCGGTCGCGTCGGCAACGCCGGTCTTCAACGCATTGTAGACCTCGTTGCTGGGAATCGACACGATCGACGCTCCGGCCTGTTGCCACATGGCGGCGAAGGTCGGACCGGCCGAGCGGATTTTCACGCCCTTCATGTCCTCCGGCCGGCGTATGCAGCTTTTCTTCGAGGCGACCGCGCCGGCGAGCCATGCATCGGCCAGCACGACGACGCCCGCGCGCTCGATCCTGGCCTTGATGGCCTGCATGAAAGGCGAATGGTTCAGGCGCATCGCGCGCTCGTGATTGCGCACCAGCCCGGGCATCAGCGTGGCGCCGAAGGCCGGCACCTTGCCGCTGGCGTAATCGAGCGGGAAGGACGAGATGTCGAGGCGGCCGTCGACCATCGCGGTCCACTGATCGTTCGGCTTGAACAGCGTGGCGCCGGGATAGACCTGGATCTCGAGGCCGACATTGGCCGCCTTCACGTCGCGCGCGATGATCTGAATCATTTCGTCGCGCGCATCGCCCCTGCCGCCGGGGAATTGATGCGAGGCCTTCAACACCACTTGCGCGCCGGCCGCGCCGGAAAAAACCGTCGCGATCGCCGCCCCGGCGAGCCAATTTGCAATCTTGCCCACAGCCCGACCTCAAATGCTTCGTTTGGCCGCGCGCCCCGCGGCCCGGAACGGGAATTTACCCGACGCCTCGCTCGCAAAAGAATAAATTGCTGCAAGCCGCCGAACAAAAGAAGTTGATACTACAAGGTCGGGGGGCGCGCCATCGCCGAGTCGCCTCGGTGCACACATGAATCCGCGCAGCTAGTTCCCGCACCGTTGGTTACGAAGACATTAAGTGGAAAGCCGGAGTCGGAACACCGGCTGGCGCATCCGGCCGAAACCCAATAATTGTTATGCGCGATCATGCGACGTAATGACTCGAAGGAGGCCAGATGACGGCCGTGACGTTTCGCGCAATTTTGCTGGCGCTGCTGTCCCTGTTCGCTTTCGGCGCAGCAAGCCGCGCGCAGACCTATCCCGACCGCGTGGTGCGCATCGTCAATCCGTTCCCGCCTGGAGGCTCGGTCGACGTGATGGCGCGCCTGCTGGCGCAGAAGCTGACCGACGAACTGGGCCAGCAATTCATCCTGGAGAACCGCGCCGGCGCCGGCGGCAATACCGGGGCGGAGGCGGTCGCGAAATCCGAGCCCGACGGCTACACGCTCCTGTTCACCGCGCCGGGGCCGCTGGTGGTCAATCCGACGCTCTACGCCAAGGGCCTGGGCTTCGACCCCGCCAAGGATTTCGCGCCCATCGCGCTTTTCGCCACCACGCCGCTGGTGCTCATGGTCAGCAACGACGTGCCGGCAAAAAACGTGGCCGAGCTGATCGCGCTCGCCAAGCAAAAGCCCGGCACGATCAATTTTGCTTCCGCCGGCATCGGCTCGACGCCGCATTTGTCAGGCGAGCTGTTCAAGAGCATGGCCGGCATCGACATCGTTCACGTGGCCTACCGCGGCACCGGCCCGGCGATGAACGACCTCCTGGGCGGCCATATCCAGATCATGTTCGACCTCTTGCCCTCGAGCCTGCCGCAGATCGAGGCCGGCAAGGTGCGCGCGCTGGCCAATGCGGGAGCCACGCGGCCGCGCAGCCTGCCCGACCTGCCGACCGTGGCCGAGCAAGGCCTGCCGGGCTTCGAGGCCACCTCCTGGTTCGGCCTGGTAGCGCCATCGCACATTCCGGATGCGACGAAGGCCCGGTTGATCGACGCGGTCGCCAAGGCCCTCAAGTCGCCCGACATCGCGACGCGCCTGCACGATCTCGGCGCCGAGCCAGGGACCGCCTTCGGCAAGGATTTCGCCACCTTCATGGATACGGAAGCCAGGAAATGGGGCGAGGTCGTGCGCATCTCCGGCGCCAAGGCCGAGTGACGGGCTCGGGGCGCGTCGCCAAATGGCAAACCAACCCGCCGCGATCCGGATCCTCTGCACGCTTGGCCTGCGTGGGGTGCTGACCGACATCGCGCCGATGCTGGCCGCAAGCGGCATCGGCTTCGACGCCAGCTATGGGGCAACCAACATGCTGCTCGGCCGGATGGCGGAAGGAGAAAGTGCCGACGTCGCGATCCTGGTCGACGCGGCGATCGACGCGCTCACCCGCCAAGGCACGATCGCGGCCGGCTCGCCGCGCGATCTTGCGCGCTCGGGCGTCGGCATCGCCGTCAAGGCCGGAGCCGCCAAGCCCGATATCGGCACGATCGAGGCCTTCCGGGGCGCCATGCTGGCGGCGCGCTCGATCGGCTATTCGAAAAGCGGCGCGAGCGGACTTCATTTCGCCGAGCTCATCGGACGGCTCGGCATTGCGGCCGAGGTCACGCGCAAGGCCAAGGTGCAGGATGGCGTGGTGGGCGAGCTCGCCGCAACCGGCGAGGTCGAGATCGCGGTGCAGCAGATCAGCGAGCTCAAGCTGGTCGACGGCATCGACATCGTGGGATCGCTGCCGGACGAGCTGCAGAAGCTGACCGTGTTCTCGGCCGGCGTCTTCGCGGCGAGCGCGCAGCCGGCGCGGGCCGCGGCCCTGATCGCCGCGCTCGCGCGCCCGGAGGTCGCGGCTGTCATGCGCCACAAGGGGCTGGAGCCGTTGGCCCCGGTCGTGTAGCACCGCCCGACAGACCGGGACCGATCATGACCGTGACGACTACGAGCGGAACAAAACCGCTCGGCCGCCTGCTTGCCTGCATCGGGCTGTTGTGGATCGCCGGCATCGGGCTGCGCGTCACCATCCTCGCGGTCCCGCCGCTGATCCGGCTGATCCACGACGACCTGCACATGTCGGAAACCGAGGTCGGCATTCTGTCGGGCTTGCCAATCGTGCTGTTCGTGCTGGCCGCGGTGCCGGGATCGCTGCTGATCGCGCGGCTGGGCGCCACCACGACCCTGGTGGCGGGATTGCTGGTCACGGCGCTCGGCTGCGCGTTGCGCGGCGTCGCTCCCAATTTCGTGCTGCTGTGCGCCGCGACCGTCGTCACCGGCCTGGGCGTGGCGGTCATGCAGCCCGCGTTGCCGCCGCTGGTGCGGGCCTGGCTGCCCGACCGCATCGGCTTCGGCACCGCGGTCTACACCAACGGGCTCCTGGTCGGCGAAATCCTGCCCATCGCCCTGACGCTGCCGCTGGTGCTGGTCCTGGTCGGGGGAAGCTGGCGGTTCGCTTTCGTGGTCTGGGCCGTCCCATGCGTCGTGATCGCATTGCTGATCCTCGGGCTCGCGCCGCGCGCACCGGCACCCACAGGCACGACGACGCCGCGCCGCTGGTGGCCAGACTGGCGCGACGGCCTGATCTGGCGTCTCGGCCTGATGTTCGGCGCAAACAACGCCGCCTATTTCTCGGCCAATGCCTTCATTCCCGACTATCTCCACCATGCCGGGCGGCCGGACCTGATCGGCGACACCTTAAGCGCGCTCAACATCGGCCAGCTTCCCGCCTCGCTGATCCTGCTCGCCTGCGCGGGCCGGCTCGCCGGCCGCGCCTGGCCCTATGTGGCGTGCGGATTGCTGTCGCTCACCAGCGTGATCGGCATCCTGTCGGGTACCGGCTGGGTCATCGTCGCGGCCGCCGCCGCGCTCGGCTTTTCGGGCGCCGCCACACTCATCCTCTTGCTGGCGCTGCCACCGCTCTTGAGCCCGCCGGATGACATTCACCGCATGACCGCCGCGATGTTCACCATCAGCTATTCGTGCGCCGTGATCGCGCCGATCATCAGCGGTCTCGCCTGGGACGCGAGCGGCATTCCGGCAGTCGCCTTTGCGCCCATCGGATTGTTCGCCTGCCTGATGATCGGACTTGCCTCCACCCTGCCGCGGCCGGCGCGCTGACGGGCTTCATCCTCGGGGCGGCCTCGAAATCCCATGCCGTCTGGGGTAAGGTCGCCACCCGCGCCCATCCGCCTCACATGGAACCAGCCCATGCTCGATACCACCAAGCCGCAACGCTACAACGCCTATGAGCGGCCGCACGCCGACGTGCGCGAATTCGTCGAGCGCGCCGAGCAGCAGGGCGAGCTCTTGCGCATCCAGGGCGCCGACTGGGACCTGGAGATCGGGACGCTCGGCGAGATCGTGAACCATGCGCGGACGGAGCCGCCGGCGCTCTTGTTCGAGGACGTGCCGGGATACCCGAAAGGCATGCGGCTCTTGTCGGGCGCCACCAATTCCTCCAAGCGGCTCGCGATCACGCTCGGCTTGCCGGTGCCCGAGCGCCCGCTCGACGTGGTGCGGGCCTATCGCGACCGCATGAAGACGCACCAGCCGATCCCGCCGCGCACCGTACCAAAGGGCGCGGTGCTGGAGAATGTCGACCGCGACGACAAGGTCGATTTGTGGAAATTTCCCGTCCCCAAGCTGCACGAGCGCGACGGCGGCCGCTACATCGGCACCGACGATCTCGTCATCATGCGCGACCCCGACGAGAATTGGGTCAACGCCGCGACCTACCGCAGCATGGTGCAGGACAAGAACCACGTCTCGCTGTGGATCTCGCCCGGCAAGCACGGCCGCCAGATCCGCGAGAAATATTTCCGCGCCGGCAAGCCCTGCCGGTGCTAATCAGCTGCGGGCACGATCCGCTGCTCTTTCTCGCCGGCGGCAACGAGCTCAAATTCGGCCTGTCGGAATTCGACTATGCGGCCGGCCACCGCGGCGCGCCTTATGACGTGGTGCTGAGCGAGCTGCACGGCCTGCCGATGCCGGCGCATGCCGAGATCGTCATCGAAGGCGACATGGTGGAAGGCGAGACCGCCGAGGAAGGCCCGTTCGGCGAGTTCACCGGCTATTACGCGTCGAGCCCGAGCGAGCAGCCGGTGGTGCGGGTGCGCCGGGTCTATTACCGCAACGATCCGATCCTCTCGATCGCCTCGCCGATGCGCCCACCGTCGGATTTCTCCTTCAGCAAATGCGTGATGAAGGCCGGCATGATCTGGGACGAGGTCGAGCGTGCCGGACTGTCGGGCGTCAAGGGCGTGTGGGTGCACGAGTTCGGCGGCGCGCG
>DATBBS010000334.1:0-1600 GCA_036270895.1 Xanthobacteraceae bacterium | reverse complement strand
CGACGTGGTGCCGCAGCTCACGCGCCTCAAGGAGGCCGGCACCGACGTGCTGTTCCTGGTCGCCAATGTGGCGCCCTCGGCCCAGGTGGTGAAGTCGCTCGACCGCATGGGCTGGAACGTGCCGATCGTCTCCCATTGGGGGCCCTCCGGTGGCCGCTTCAGCGAGCTCGCGGGCGCCAGCGCCCCGAAGGTGCATTTCATCCAGACCTTCAGCTTCTCGGGCAATGCGGGCCCCAAGGCGGCGGCGGTGCTCGCCGCGCTGAAGGCGAAATATCCCGAGATCAAGAGCCTCGGCGACGTGACGCCGGCGGTCGGCATCGCCAATGCCTACGACGCCATGCATCTCACCGCGATGGCGATCGCGCTGGCCGGATCGACCGAAGGCCCAAAGGTGCGCGACGGCTTCTATGCGATCGGCAAATATCAAGGACTGATCAAGACCTACGACAAGCCCTTCACGCCGGCGAACCACGACGCGCTCACGGCCGAGGACTACATCTTCACCTATTTCAAGGGCGAGGAAATCCTGCCGCTGATCAATTGAACGCATGCTAGATTCCGGGGACGCAGCGAGCGCTGCGTCCCTTTGCGTTTCATGAGCGGGCACGGCGGGCCAACTGCATGCTGATCACCGCGGCGATCATAACCGGCGTCGGGCTCGGCAGCATGTATGGGCTGATCGCGCTCGGCTTCCATGTCACCTACGTGGTCTCCAGCACGGTGAACTTCTCGCAGGGCTCCGCCATGATGCTCGGCGCCGTGCTCGGCTACACCTTCGGGGTCAGGCTGCATTGGCCGATGCCGCTGGCGCTGCTCGCCGCCCTGACGCTGTGCGGGCTGTTCGGTCTCCTGGTCGAGCGGATTCTGGGGCGCCCCTTCGCCGAGCGCGGATCCAACGGCTGGCTGATGGCGACGGTGGCGGGCGGCATCGTGCTGGAGAATGCGGTGCTGTTCACCTTCGGGAAGGAACCGCGCAGCTTCCCGTCCTGGCTCGCCGTCAAGCCGGTCGACGTATTCGGCGCCGGCGCCTACCCGCTGCAGCTCGTGATCCCGCTCGTCGGTCTCGGCATCGCGGTCGTGCTCCATCTCGTGCTCCGTCGCACCCGCATCGGCAAGGCGCTGCTCGCGGTCGTTCAGAATCCGGATGCGGCGCGCCTGATGGGAATTGACGTCCGTTCGGCGATCGCGGCCGCCTACGCGGTCTCGACCATGCTCGCCGGCGTCGCGGGTCTGCTGATCGCGCCGCTGTTCAGCGTGCATTCCGAGATGGGCACGCTGTTCGGCATCAAGGCCTTTGCGGTCGCGATCCTCGGCGGACTCACCTCGGCCTGGGGCGTCGTGCTGGCCGGTCTCGCCTATGGCCTCATCGAGGCCATGGCCACCGCTTATCTCGGCTCCGTCTACACCCAGATCGTCGCCTTCTCGGTCGTCATTCTGGCGCTCACCGTGATGCCGAACGGCTTGTTCGGCCGCGCCGCCGTCAACAAGGTGTGAGTCCGATGCGTAGCGACCCGAGGCTCGCATCCGCCGCCATGCCGCTCGCGATTCTTGCCCTCACCGCGGCCGCGGCGGCCTTCGCGGCGTTCTCCGACGGCTACGC
>DATBBS010000333.1:0-3062 GCA_036270895.1 Xanthobacteraceae bacterium | reverse complement strand
CCTGCGCCGGCCCGGCCGGCCGCCATGAGGGCTCGCACCCGGCCGGAGCGCTCGCGCACCAGCCAGAAGCCGTCGCCGCCGATATGGTTCATGTGCGGATAGACCGCCGCAATGGTGGCCGCCATCGCCACCATGGCCTCGATCGCATTGCCGCCGTCGGCCATGACGGCGCGGCCCGCCTCGGCGGCGGCGTGATGGGGAGCGGCGGCGACGCCGCGGCGATGTCCGGCGCTGTGGAGGTCCATGGTCACGGCGCCGTGGCGGCCTCCGTGAGCCCGCGCCGCTTCAGCAGCGCCTCCTCGGTCGGCAGCCGCCCGCGGAACGCCACATAGGCGGCGTCGGGCAGGCGCGAGCCGCCGGCCGAATAGACGTAGCGCAAGAGCCGCTCGGCGGTCGCATGATCGAACACGTTGCCGGTCTCCAGGAAAGCGTTGAACGCATCGGCGTCCAGGACCTCCGACCACATATAGCTGTAATAGGCCGCCGAATAGTGGTCGCCCGCGAACACGTGGCTGAAATGCGGAGAGCGGTGCCGCATCACGATCTCCTCCGGCATGCCGATCCGGTCGAGCGCCGTGCGCTCGAATGCGGCCGGGTCGAGATCGTCGGCCTTCTCGAGCGAGTGAAAATCCAGATCGACGATCGCCGAGGCGACGTATTCGACCGTCGTGAAGCCCTGATTGAAGGTGCGCGCCGCCCTCAGCTTGGCGATCAGCGCGTCCGGCATCGGCTCACCGGTGCGGTGGTGGGTGGCGAAGGATTTGAGGATCTCGGGCGTCTCCAGCCAATGCTCGTAGAGCTGGGACGGCAGCTCGACGAAGTCGGTCGCCACCCCCGTGCCGGAGATCAGCGGGTAGGTCACGTCCGACAGCAGCGCATGGAGAGCGTGGCCGAATTCGTGGAACAGCGTGCGCGCGTCGTCGAAGCTGATCAGGACCGGCTCGCCGTCGCGACCCTTGGCGAAGTTCATGACGTTGAACACCAGCGGGCGGGCCTCGCCGTCGAGCTTGTCCTGCTCGCGCAGCGTCGCCATCCAGGCGCCGCTGCGCTTGGACGGGCGGGCGAAATAATCGCCGAAGAACAGGCCGAGATGGTGCCCGTCCGCTGCCCGCACCTCCCAGGCGCGGACGTCGGGATGCCAGACCGGGACGTCATTGCGCGGCGTGACCGTGATGCCGAACAGCCGGCGCGCGGTCTCGAAGGCCGCGTCGATGATGCGGTCGAGGCCCAAATAGGGCTCGATCTCGCCCTCGCCCAGGTCGCAGCGCTCCCGGCGCAGCTTCTCGGCGTAATAGCGCCAGTCCCAGGGTGCGAGCGCGAAGTTGCCACCCTCGGCGCGGATCATCTCCTGCATGGCGTCGCGGTCGGCGAGCGCGCGCCGGCGCGCCGGGGCCCAGACTTTCGACAGGAGGCCGCGTGCCGCCTCGGGTGTCTTGGCCATGGCGTCGTCGAGCCGGTAATGGGCCCAGGTCGGATATCCGAGGAGGCGCGCCTTCTCGGTGCGCAGCCGCACCATCTCGGCGATGACCGTCCGGTTGTCGGTCTCTCCGCCCTCGCCGCGCGCGATCCAGGCCCGGAAAGCCTTCTCCCGCAGATCGCGCCGCCGCGACAATTGCAGGAAGGGCTCGACGCTCGAGCGCGCCAAGGTAACCGCGGCCGGGCTTGCCAGGCCGCGTTCCCGCGCGGCTTCGCGCGCCGCCGCGATCACGTGCTCAGGCAGGCCCGCAAGCTCATCCTCGGTGGCGAGCGGCAGCGTGTAGCCCTTCTCGTCGGCCAGCACGCGCTGGCTGAATTGAGTGCCGAGGACCGCCAGCCGCTCGCCGATCTCGGCGAGCCGCCGGCGTGCCGCGGCGTCGAGCCCGGCGCCGGCGCGGCGGAACATCACGAAGTAGCGGTCCAGCACCCGCGCTTCCTCCGCGTCGAGCCCGCTCTGGTCGTGCCGCAGCGCCTCGATCCGCCGAAACAGGGCCTGGTTCATGTAGATGGCGTCCCAATGCGCGGCGAGACGCGGGACGATGTCGCGTTCGATGCCGAGCAGGGCGTCGTTGCTATGGGCGCTGACGAGCGCAAAGAAGGCCGCCGACACCCGGGAGAGCGCCCGGCCCGAGCGCTCGAGCGCCCCAATGGTGTTGCCGAAAGTAGGCGCGGCTGCCGCAGCGGCGATCGCCGCCACCTCGCCCCGATGGCGGGCGAGCGCCGTGTCGAAGGCCGGGCCGAAATGCTCGGGACGAATCGCACCGAAGGGAGGCGCCCGGAATGGCGTCGTCCAGTCGGAGAGCAGCGGGTTGTCGCCGTGCGCCGGCGGCGGGAAGGAGGCATCGGTCATGGGCGATCCGGGCGTTGGGCCGCACCTGCGCCCGCTTGGCGGGCTTGCTTGCAGGGGCTATTTGAGGGAGATTGCCGCCGCAAACAGGACTTAAGCCATGCTTGATGCCGCTTCAACCACGCCCCGCCGCCGAATCTTGTGGCAGAACGTGTCGACTGTGATGAGCGCCGCCGTGCTGATCAGCGCCGAGGTTTTCGGCGCCGCCTTCGCGGGCGGTTGGGCGCTCGCCAATGTGCTCGGGATCGGCGATTTCGGCGTCTATGCGGTCCAGATCGCGCTCTTCATCGTCGGCCTCGTCGTGATGGCGAGCTTCGTGCGCAATGCCATGCGGATCGAGCCGTTCGTGGCGCGCGACTGATGATCAACGAGGCGTCGCGCCAGTCTGTTCGCACGCAGCGTTAATGTTTTCGAAACCGTTTCGTTCGATTGGTGAAAAAACTTTTGGATGCGGCGCGATTTTTTCTTGCGCGCGGGAAAGAAAACACTTATTTCAAGATCGCCCTATTTCGCACGTGCCTGTGGCCGTGTGTCGGTCGGTGGGCATCCGGACAAGAGGCCGGACAGCCGCCCGGAGTGAGATCGCCAAGACGGTCACGTCTGCGGTCGTTTGCAGCTCCGAACACTTGACTGGCAGCCGGAGGCGAAACCGGCGCACCTCGTTCTCCACGAGGGACGCGGCTTAAAGCAACGACGGAGCGGGCTTTTTTGGTCTCTGCCGGTTCTCCACCCACCGGCT
>DATBBS010000332.1:0-1981 GCA_036270895.1 Xanthobacteraceae bacterium | reverse complement strand
GTGGCGCCGTCGCCCGCCATCAAGGTCATCGGCTCGTCGCCGTCGACCGCCACGATCGCGGCGACGAGCTCGATCTCGATCGCGGTCCGGTCGGCGGCACTCATGCGCTCACGCGAGGTCGAGCCGGAACGGCACGCCTTCGCCCGCGACCTGGCCGCGCCCGATGGCCTCGATCGCCGCCACCATGCGGCCGTCGCGCTCGAGGATCTCGTCGGCGAGCGTGACGATCCGGAGGTTGGGCGTGGCGGTCGGCGAGGCGCGGCGGATCGCCCAGGCGATGTCGCGTTCGTCGCGCTCCGGATTGAGCGTGCAGGCCGCCACGAAAGCCGCGGCGGTGGAACGGCTGATGCCGGCCCAGCAATGGACCACCAGGGGTGTCCCGCGATCCCAGCCGCGCACGAAGGCGATCAGGCTCGCGACATGCTCGGCATGCGGCACGACATGGCCTTCGAGCGGCTCGTTGATGTCGTGCATGCGCAGGAACAGATGGTTTTGCGCGGAGACGCCGTCGGGGCGATCGAGTTGGTCATCGACGCCGAGCAGGGTGACGACGTGGCGCGCCCCGGTCTTGTGGACCGTTGAATGGAGCCGCGACAGGGAGCAGACGTGAATCATCGAATCCTTCGCTTTTGACGCGTCATGATACCCAATGGTGGCAGGATTTTCACGCCGTCACGGCGCTTTTCCAGCCAGCCGGCGGTCATCCCGGATCAGGTCCGGGATGGGCTTTCGCCGGAGAATACCCTGGTGAAGCGCTCGAGGTAGCGTCGCTCGGCGACCGGCGCCGGCCACGGGGTCATGTAGTCGTGCTCGATTGCCGCGGGCAGGACCGGGCGCGCGCCGAAAAATCGCCGTGCCTCGGCGGTCGAGAAGCCCGCAAGCTGCGTCGCCTCAAGGAAGGCGGCGCCGCGATCGGCGGCCTTGATCAGCTTGACGACGTCGGCCGGCAACTCGGCAGCGAGGCCGAAGCGCCGGTGGATTGCCGTCAGCAACCGCTTCTCCACCGCCTTGTAGGCGTCCCCGATCATCCCCTTGAACGGCGAGATCATGTCGCCGATCACGTATTCGGGTGCGTCATGCAGCAGCAGCGCGAGCGCGAGCCGGCGATCGGGCTCACCGACGCGGCGGCGGGCGACTTCCTCCACCAGCAGGGTATGCTGAGCCACGGAAAAAATGTTGGCGCCGACGGTCTGGCCGTTCCAGCGCGCCACGCGCGCGAGGCCGTGCGCGATATCCTCGATCTCGATGTCGAGCGGGGAGGGATCGAGCAGATCGAGCCGCCGGCCCGACAGCATGCGCTGCCAGGCGCGCGGGGAGCGTATCGCCGCCGATCGGGCGGGCCTGGTCGGTTTGCGCGTCACGTCTCAGCGCCGCTTGGCGGGCGCGGCCAGGGCCGCGTGCCGATAGCACTTCACGAGATGGTCGTTGACCATGCCGGTTGCCTGCATGAAGGCGTAGACGATGGTGGGCCCGCAGAACTTGAAGCCGCGGCCGGCGAGCTCCTTCGACATGGCGCGCGAAACCGCCGTCTCGTTCGGGATCTCGGCGCTGGTGCGGAAACGGTTGACCTTCGGGTGTCCGTCGACGAAGCCCCAGAGCAGCTTGGAGAAGCCCGGACCCTTCTCCATGACGTCGAGATAGGCGCGCGCGGAGGCGACCGCGCCCTCGATCTTGGCGCGGTTGCGCACGATACCGGCATCCTGCATCAGCGCCGTGGTCTTGCGCTTGCCGTAGCGCGCGATGATGGCCGGCTCGAAATCGTCGAAGGCGTGGCGGAAATTCTCGCGCTTGCGCAGGATGGTGATCCAGGAGAGCCCGGCCTGGAAGCCGTCCAGCATGAGCTTCTCGTAGAGCGCGCGGTCGTCGTATTCCGGCACGCCCCATTCGGTGTCGTGATAGGCGACATAGAGCGGGTCGTCTTTCGGCCAGGTGCAGCGCTGGAGGCCGTCGGGGTGGAGGAGGGGAGATTTCATTCCGCCGC
>DATBBS010000331.1:0-6546 GCA_036270895.1 Xanthobacteraceae bacterium | reverse complement strand
GAGGCGCTGGCGCCGACCGCGGTGGCGTAACTTCTTCCCCCTCTCCCCTTTTGGGGAGAGGGGCGTTTCGGATTATCGATGGCGGGCAATACCTCGGCCTTGCTACGAGCCGCCCTTCTTGCCGCCGCCGTCTTCGTCCGGTTCCTCCAATTCGGTGCCGAACGCGATGTCGAGGATGTCGAGGTCGCCGATGTCGAGGTCGAAACCGGTATCATCGACGGTGTCGACGTCCGTCGTGTCATCGCCGCCGACCTCATCGCTGGCTTCGTCGCTCCCCTCGTCACTCGCCTCGTCGCCGCTCTCATCGTCGACCGGCGTATTCGGCGGCGCATACGGCGCCTCGACGGGGAGCAACGGATCGAAGTCTTCGACCTCCAAGACATCATCGCCGAAATCCATGGCGTCTTGCGCGTTCTCAAGGTCGTCCTGGCAGGCGTCGCACACGGGGTTGGCGAAGGTCCTCATCTCGGCGCCGGAGCGGAAACAACTCCCCACAACCCTCATCAGCAACGCGCTGATGCTGGCGGCAGCCATCGGTATGCCGACGATGTTGAGCCAGGTTGAAAGCGTCGTCAGCCAGCTCGGCACGCCCGGCACGGAAGCGCTGAGGTTCCCGACAACGTTGACGAAGGCCGGCGGTTGCTGGCCAGCGGGCCAGATCCGGCCAAAGAACTGTGGGCCCGCGACGGGGCTATTGGCGGTCGCGTAGGCATTATTGATCAGGATCAGGCTGCCGGACGAGCCATTCTGGTCCGCGGCCACCCAGGTCAGACGGTTGAAGTTGAAGACCGGCTTGTTGATCGGTGTGCCCGCATAGGTGACGGCGATCTGATCGTCCGTTCCGGCGATGATCAGCGTGTCACCGGTATCGCTGGGCGTTTCGTTCGGCGTCTTGCTCGGGTCGGTCGCGAAGCTGAAGATGTGGTAAGTGTTCGCCCAGAAGCTCGGAGCGTCGACGCCGGTAACCGCCGCAAGTCCCGCCGGGCTGAATACATTGACCTTGCCGAGGATGTTGTTGCCGGCAGGCTGCGATCCGCCGCTCCACACGTTGCCCTGCAGGTAGTTGCCCACATATTGGTTCGGCAGCAGACCGCCGGGCGGGTCGGGGATGACGGTGTCGAGTGTGAGGCTGGCGCTTGTGCCGCTTGCCGGGTCGTTGCTCCAGGACAGGGTGCCCCCGCCGTTCGCAAGCGGCGTGAAGACATAGTTCGCGACGGCGGCCGGCTGCTGCATGCCCGTACCCAGGACCGACACGCCAAGGACGGCGTTGGTCATGGTGACCTGGATGACGGGACCGGCGGCGCCGTCCTTCCACGTCTGGTAAATGCCGAGATAGAAGGCAAGCGAGGTCTGGAAGCTTGCCTGGACGAGAACGAGCGCTTCCAGCGTCGTATTGTAGCCGGCGGTGTTGAGAAGCCAGGCGTTGACGTTGGCCTCGCCATTGGGAATGCCCACATTGGCTTCGACCTGGTCAATGAGCTGAGTCAACAGGGCCGGGTTCTGCAGCGTGGCATTGAAGAAGTTTCGCGCGCCTTGAATCTGTCCTGGCGTCGGCCCGTTGCCGTCGCCGATATTCGCCCCGAAATCATGCGTCGTAATGGCGGAGACGGCCGCCGAGGTTCCGCGCAGAACGGCCCGGCGCTCGCGCGGCGACAGATCCGGGTGCATGGCCAGGATCGCTTTCGGATCTCGGCGAAACAGACGCTCGGCCGCAGGATTGGTCGCGATCTGATGGAACAGGGCCCACAACGGTTTTGTCGCATATTTGAGCCGGAAGCGATCCGGCGTTTCGTGACCCGCAAGTGCTTCCAGCGCCATACGGGCGAGATACCCGTAGGTCAGCGCCGGCGGCTGATTGGACCCGTTGATGCCCGGCCGCAGGTTGATGCCGAGACGTTCCGCCATTTCCAGGTCGTATTTCGGTTTGTCCTTTGGACTGAGATGCAGCGTGGTTGCGCCGGCCAATGCCTGAAGGCCCGCCGGGGACTGAAATTCCTCCAGCGTCCGCCGGACGATGCGAGGAGGAATTCCCGGATAAAATGAGGCGGTGTAGGCTGTCGCCGGGAAGCGCGGCCCATAGATGCCGATCAGCCGCTCGATCAGAATATGGCGCTTGGAATTCTTGTAGCCTGTGAACGAGAATCCGATGTCGCCGACCGCGCCGACCTGGAGCAGCAGCACGTGACCGTCGGTGAGGAGCTTCCGATCGCGGAGCAGGAGATCGGTCGCTTCATGGATCTGGATTCCCTCGAGGCCGGGGTCGATCCGCAAATCAGCATACAGGTTGTCGGTTGACGAGACGGCGGGAAGCAGCAGCGTGTCATAGCCCTCGGTCCCCGCGATCTCGAGCGCGCGCCGTCCGGGGCTGACCAGATAGCTCGGGTGGCCATAAAAGAGCGCGACCACATATTTGCCGAGCCGCACCTGCTGCAGGATTCGCTCGGCCATCTGGATATAGGTGATGGTCCGCCGTTTGTCGTCGTCGTAATACCTGTACAAGTCGTGGACATTCGCATTGAGACGCTGAATTTCCGCCGCCATGACCCCGTCCGGCACATGATAGAGGACGATGTCCGCGCGGCGGATGTGAGCGATCGTTTCAATGGTCAGCTGCGAAATGGCTTTGATGCCCGACCCGGCCACCACCAGGCGGCCGCGCCGATGCCCGAAGGGAGACGGACGCCGCCGCCGCGGAAGAACACGTTTGTTCGGATTTGCCATGGCGCACACCGGTTGTTAGCCGAAGATCCATGCCGCTATGGTAGTAGCCCATTAAAGTTGAGTCTATCCCATGATACAATCAGTAGGGAAATTTCGGATCTGGAGCATGCAAGCCGTCGCGGTTCTTGATGCGCGCCCGCTTTATGTGCGGTGGGGGACGCACATTATGGCGCTACCCGTTCCACCGTCGGCCAATCCACCTCGTCCTCCGGCAGCACCCATTCCTCCGCGAGCGCAGCTGCCGTCCACTCGGCCCAGGCCGGCAATCCCATCACGGCGCCCATATAGGCACGTGACGCCGCGCTCATCTTGACCGCATAGGTGTGCAGCCGCGACACCACGGGCGCATACATGGCGTCGGCGGCACAGAATTTTCCGAACAGGAACGGGCCGCCGGAGCGCGCCACGCAATCGGCCCACATGGCGTCGATGCGTCTCACGTTCGCGGCCGCGTCGGCGGTGAGGTGGCGCTTGCGCACCGGGCGCCAAAAGTTCATCGGGCAATGGCGGCGCAGCGGGATGAAGCCCGCATGCAGCTCGTGCGCGATGGTGCGCGCATGCGCGCGCGCCGCCGCGTCGGCCGGCCACAGGCCGGCCTGAGGAAACTTCTCGGCGCAATATTCCAGGATCGCAAGCGATTCCCAGACCCGGATATCGCCGTCGATCAGCACCGGGACCTTGCCGGTGCCGGACAGCGCGGCGAGCCGCGGCTTGAAATCCGGCGCATTGAGCGAGATCACGGTCTCGTCGAAGGCGATCCCGGTGGCGCGCATCCCGATCCACGGCCGCATCGACCAGGACGAATAATTCTTGTTGCCGATGACCAGATGAAGGCCCATCGCGGCCCGCTCCCCGGAAGGTTTCGCTCCGGGCAGGCATGCAAGGCCGCGCGCGCTCCGGCAAGCAAAATTTGCTGATCGAAACGATGACGGACGCAAATAAGCAGGCGCCGGGCGCCTCGGTCGTCGATCCGAGGCCGCCCGGCGCCGACGTGGCGCGGAGGGGGCTACGCCACGTTATTGCGAGCGTGCGAGCCGCCTGGCGGTTTCAGCCAGCTCGGCCGCGAGCTTCTCGGGATCGACCCGGTCGGCAGCCATCACGGCCCGGATCAGCGGATCGGACAAAGCCTCATTGAGCGACATCTCTTCACATCCTTTCATCATCGGCGCGTTCTTCCACTCTCTCGGCGTCAGGCAAGCGGTCCGCATCATGCGAGCGCCGGATAGTCGATGTAGCCCTTGGCGTCGCCGGCGTAGAAGGTCGCCTGGTCGGGCGCATTGAGGGCGGCGCCGCGCTTGAGGCGCTCCGGAAGATCCGGGTTGGCGAGATACGGCACCCCGAAGGCGACCAGGTCCGCTTCGCCATTGCGGATCGCCGCCTGGGCGGTCGCGAGGTCGAAGCCGCCATTCACGATATAGGTCCCGTCGAAGATCTTCCGCAGCACCGGCGACAGGCGCTTGGCGCCGTCGGCGATGGGATCGACCACGTGGACATAGCCGATGCCGCGCCGGTTGAGCTGCCCCACCAGATGGGAGAAGGTTTTCTGCGGATCGGAGTCCGACATCGAATTGAACGGGCTGTTGGGCGAGATACGGTAGCCGACCCGTCCCGGTCCCCACACGCCGACCACCGCATCGACGACCTCGAGCGGCAGGCGGGCGCGGTTTTCGACGCTGCCCCCATAGGGGTCCGTGCGATTACCGCCATGGGGGTCCGTGCGTTTATTTGTGCCGTCGCGCGTGAACTGGTCGAGCAGGTAGCCGTTGGCGCCATGGATCTCGACGCCGTCGAAGCCGGCCTGCTTGGCATTCTGCGCCCCGGTGCGAAACTGCGCCACGATGCCCGGAAGCTCGGAGAGCGCCAGCGCGCGCGGCGTCACCATCTGCTTGGGGCCGGTTTCGGTGAACACCGTGCCGTCGGCCGCGATGGCCGAGGGGGCGACCGGCAGCGCGCCGCCGTGGAAATCCGGATGCGAGATGCGCCCGACATGCCAGAGCTGGAGGAAGATCTTTCCGCCCGCCTGATGCACCGCGTCGGTGACCTTCCGCCAGCCGGCGACCTGCTCGGCCGAGTGAATGCCGGGCGTGCGGATATAGCCGACGCCCTGCGGGCTGACCTGCGTCGCCTCCGTCACGATCAGGCCCGCCGAGGCGCGCTGCGCATAGTAGGTCGCCGCATGCGGGCTCGGCACATTGCCCTCCACCGCGCGGCTGCGGGTCATCGGCGCCATGACGATGCGGCTCGTGAGGTCGAGATCGCCCAGCTCGTAGGGCGAAAAGGCGTTCTGGATGGCGGGCTGCCGGTTCGCGACCGCGACCGCGGAATGGTTCGGCATGGCTTTGCTCCTTTGCGGGTGACGGGACAAAGCCACGTGACTCTGTCCACCGAGTATGGTACCGTTCGGTAACATGTCCTATATAGGTACTGACCGGTAACACCCTGTCAAGAGGAAACGATGGGCAATTTTGCGAAAGCGGTCCTAAATACCGACAAGAACGATAAAATTCCGCCTCGCGCGCGTCTGCTCGGGGCCGCCGGCGAGCTGTTCTATCGCCATGGCATCCGCGCCGTCGGGGTCGAAGCGATCGCCGAGGCGGCCGGCACCAACAAGATGACGCTCTATCGTCACTTCGCGTCGAAGGACGAATTGGTTGCGGAATACCTCCGACAGGAGGCCCACAAGGCCGACGCCTATTGGGACAAGCTCGAGGCCGCCCACCCGGGCGACCCGCTGGCGCAGATCCGCGCCTGGGTGAAGGCGATGGCGGCCCACGTGGCCAACTGCGAGGAGCGTGGCTGCGCGCTCGCCAACGCGGCGGTCGAGCTGCCCGAAAAGGGTCATCCGGCCCGCGCCGTCATCGAGGAATTCAAGCGGCGCCAGCGCGCCGCGCTGATCCGGCTGGGCCAAAGCGCCGGGCTCAGCGAACCCGACATGCTCGCCGACGAGCTGCATCTCATGCTCGAAGGCGCGCGCGTCACCGCCCAGAGCGTCGGCGCGGACGGCCTGGGCGCCCGCCTCATGCGCATGAGCGAAGCCGTGATCGCGTCGCACCGGGCGAGTTGAGTCCGTCTACCCACCCACATCGTCATGGCCGGGCATAGCCGTTCGAAGAACGGCGTCGCTTCGCTCGCCTATGTCCCGGCCATCCACGTCTTTTGGTGACTCGCAGTAGGCGTGGATGCCCGGCACAAGGCCGGGCATGACGAGTCAGCGTTTGTGTGTGCCCCCCGCCGGCAGCGAAATCCCGTCATAGAGCCAGGCGAGGCAACGGAAGACGTCGTCCTCGCTCTGGCGCGCGCAGGCGTCGTTGCGCACGTCGCGCGCAATTCCTTCCGCGTGATAGAATTCCCACAGCTGGCGCGACTCCAGCACCAGGCGCGAGGTGCGCAGCAGCCGCTCGTCATTGTAGCGTCGGAACGCGGACGCGAGGTCGTCGCCGGCCTGCGCCACGAGCTCGCCCAGCAATACGCCGTCCTCGATCGCCATGCAGGCGCCCTGCGCGAAGGATTGCAGCACCGGATGGGCCGCGTCGCCGAGCAGGACCACGCGCCCCCTGCCCCAATGGCGGATCGGGTCGCGGTCGGCGATGATCCAGCGCCGGCCGAGATCCATCATGTCGGTCAGCGTCTTCATCACCGGCTGGGCGTCCCGGTAGGTGTTGCGGACCTCGGCCGTATAGGCGGCGGGATCGAGCCGCTCCGCGAAGGTGGCGGTGCGAAACACCGCCACGATGTTGAACAGCGTGCCGTGGCGCAGCGGGTAGTGCACGATGTGGAAGCCCGGCCCGCCCCACAGCACCACCTCGTGGCGATACGGGATGTCCG
>DATBBS010000330.1:0-9580 GCA_036270895.1 Xanthobacteraceae bacterium | reverse complement strand
GGCCGCTCGCCCGTCTTTGCCGAGGACGGCATGGTGGCGACCTCGCACCCGCTCGCGAGCGTGGCCGCGCTCGAGACGCTGCGCGCGGGCGGCACCGCGGCCGACGCCGCCGTCACCGCGGTCGCGGCGCTCGGCGTGCTCGAGCCGCACATGACCGGCATCGGGGGCGATTGTTTCTGCCTGGTCGCCAAGCCCGGCGCCCCGGTGTGGGGCTATAACGGCTCCGGGCGTTCGGGCGCGGCGGCCCGCGCCGAGACGCTGATCGCGCGGGGTATCAAGGAAATCGACGCCGACTCGGTGCACGCCGTGACGGTGCCGGGCGCAACAGAAGCCTGGGATGCGATCCTGCGAACGCACGGCCGCTTCGGGCTCGATCGCGCGCTCGCGCCCGCCATCCACTACGCCGAGCATGGCGCGCCGGTCGCGCCGCGCGTCGCGCTCGACTGGGCGCTGGCGGCCGAGCGGCTCAAGAAGCACGCGGGCGCGGCGCGCCATTTTCTGCTCAACGGGAGCGCGCCGGCGGCCGGCGACAAGGTCGCCTTCCCGGCGCTCGCGGCGGTCTTGCGCGCGATCGCGTCCGGCGGGCCGAAGGCTTTCTATGAGGGCGCGGCGGCCGACGATATCGTCGCGACGGTCGGGGCGCGCGGGTCGTTCCTGACGCGCGAGGATTTCGCCCGCCATCGCGGCGACGTCGTGACGCCGATCGCGACCAACTATCGCGGCCTCGACGTGGTCGAGTTGCCGCCGAACGGGCAGGGGCTCGCCGCGCTGGTGCTGCTCAACATCCTCGAGCCGTTCGATCTCGCCGCGCTCGAGGCGAGCGGGGCGGAGCGGCTGCATATCCAGCTCGAGGCCGCCCGGCTCGCTTACGCGGTGCGCGACACCCATATCGCGGATCCCGACTTCATGCGGATGTCGGTGCCGGCGCTGCTCGACAAGGCGTTTGCGCGCGGCCTCGCCGATCGTATCGACCGCCGCAAGCGCGTGCCGCTGCCGCGAGCGCCGGCGCCCGGCAGCCACACCGTGCTGGTCACCGTGGTCGATCGCGACCGTACCGCGGTGACGCTGATCAACTCGCTGTTCGGGACCTTCGGGGTCGGCATGGCGACCGAGAAGACCGGCATCATGCTGCACAATCGCGGCTGGGGCTTCGTCGTCGATCCGCCTCACCCCAACAGCTTCGGGCCGGCGAAGCGCCCGATGCACAC
Source organism: Xanthobacteraceae bacterium (assembly GCA_036270895.1). Classification (GTDB taxonomy): domain Bacteria; phylum Pseudomonadota; class Alphaproteobacteria; order Rhizobiales; family Xanthobacteraceae; genus JAVDCA01. Next base: position 8,372 of record DATBBS010000330.1, on the reverse strand, counting down.
GATCATTCCGGCGCTCGCCATGCGCGACGGGCGTTGCGATCTCGCCTTTGGGGTCATGGGCGGCGGCTATCAGGCGATGGGCCATGCACACTTCGTCGTCAACCTGGTCGACTACGGCATGGATATTCAGGCGGCGCTCGACCACCCTCGCGTCTTCTTCGCGGGCGAGACCACCGAGGTTGAGCGCGGCGTCCCGGCGGCCGCCGTCGAAGGCCTCAAGGCGCGCGGTCACGACGTCAAGCTGCGCGCGCTGCCGTTCGGCGGCGGGCAGGCGATCCGGATCGACTGGGAGCGCGGCGTGCTGATCGGCGCATCGGATCCGCGCAAGGACGGCTGCGCGCTCGGGTATTAATCCTACTGAATCGAGATTTGTTTTTCGGGCTCCGTAAGCCTCACGTCGCGCGAGACAGTGTCCCGCCGGCCCGCGCCGGCGTCCCGGCATCGACCGCCGCATAAGCCGCAATCGCATCCGCGGGCTCGGCGCGGCGGCGCTCGCGGGTCTGCGGCAACCGGCGGTCGGTGGCGATCAGGTGGGCCAGGAAGCTCGCCTGCGGGCGGTCGCGCGCCGGCAGGTCGGACCGCACGATCGGTTGCAACGGGATGAGCGCGCGGCTCGCCATCGGGGACGGCGCGCCGGCCGCGTCGCGCGGCCGCCGGCCGGCGAGGTCGGCACTGGAAGCTCGGATCCCACTGACCGGTACCATCGGGGTGTCCTGTATCGAACCGGCACATGCCGGATCCCTCGATCGGTAAGGTCGCAAGGAGCATGCCGGTTCCCGGCCTCATTAACCTTTTCGGCGTCTCCGGCATTTTCCCGCATTTTGCGGGGTTTCGCGGTCGATTGGCGCGGTGGCGGCGGCGCACCGCATGTCCCGCATTCCGCCAGACGATCAACGTGACCCGAATTGACACGATCGCGCCACGCCCGCCCGCGGACACGCGCGCGCGTGCGTCGAACGAGGAAGCCTCGCCGCACCTTCATGTCGTCTGATGATGTCGCTCGGAAGCTCGCCGCGCGCGGCGTGGCGCCTCAGGACGCTGCGGCTAGTCCTTGTCGCTCAGGCGGTCGAGCCGCTTTTGCATCTCGTCCATCTGCTTCTTGAGATCGTCGATCTCGGCCGGGCCGCGCGGCGGCTTGCCGGCCTCGGGCGGCGCCGTATCCGGCTGGCCTTCGCGGCGCGCGAAGGGCGCGAACATCTTGAAGGCCTGCTGGAACATTTCCATGTTCCGCCGCACCATGTCGTCGAGCGGTCCGAAACTCCCGACCCCGAAGGCTTGCGCCATCTGGTCGCGCATCTTGCCTTGTTCTTTGGCGAGCGAATCGATCGACACTTCCAGATAGCGCGGCACCAGCATCTGCATGCTGTCGCCGTAGAAGCGGATGAGCTGGCGCAGGAAGGTGATCGGCAGCAGGTTCTGCCCTTCCTTGTTCTCCTGCTCGAAGATGATCTGGGTGAGCACCGAGCGGGTGATGTCCTCGCTGGTCTTGGCGTCGTAGACCACGAAATCCTCGCCGGACTTCACCATCGTGGCGAGATCCTCCAGCGTCACGTAGGTGCTGGTCCCGGTATTGTAGAGCCGCCGATTGGCGTATTTCTTGATCGTGACCGGTTCTTCGGACTTAGCCATGGAACACACGCTGACGGAGGATCTGTTTGAGTATGGCGGGCGTGACGTCTTCGCCGGTCTTGGCTTCGAGGACGACGAAATCCTCGTCGTCCTCCACCATCGTGGCGAGGTCGTCGAGCGACACGTAGGCGCGCCGAGCGGGATGATAGAGCCGCTGGTTGGGGTATTTCTTGATGACGACCGGCTGTTCGGAGGGGGCCATCGGATGGGTCGCTCGCCTCGTTCGTCATGAAGCCTCGCCGGTGGCGGGGCGGTCACGCGCCTTCAAAATAGGCGGTTTCGCTACGGCGGGCTATCCTTTTATGACAACCGGCCGGTCGTGCCCGGGGGCCTTGGGTTGCGCCGGGGTCGCTATGCGCCCCTACGCATATCAGCCCTTGGGGCCATTGGCATTGACATCGCGGCGCGAGCTATCAAATGCGTTAACGCGAGCTATCCGATGCGTTAAAAGGACCTTACGGACCGAGGCGCAATCCCCTAAGGGCGCCATGGGCGGCGGACGGCAGGCCGTCGCTGCCAACCCCGAAAGAAGGAGTTTTTGGCAATGCAGGACGACATCGTCATCGTCGGCGCGGCACGCACGCCGGTCGGCGCCTTCAACGGCGCATTCGGCAATCTGCCGGCGCACGAGCTTGGGCGGACCGCCATCAAGGCCGCGCTCGAGCGGGCCGGCGTTGAAGCCGGCCAGGTCTCGGAAGTCATCCTGGGCCAGATCCTCAGCGCCGGGCAGGGCCAGAACCCCGCCCGCCAGGCCTCGATTGCCGCCGGCATTCCGGTCGAAGCTCCGGCCTGGGGCGTCAACCAGCTCTGCGGCTCGGGCTTGCGCACCGTCGCGCTCGGCTACCAGGCCATTCTCAACGGCGATTCCGACATCGTGGTCGCCGGCGGCCAGGAGTCCATGAGCATGGCGCCGCACTGCGCTTACCTGCGCGGCGGCGTGAAGATGGGCAACTTCGACATGGTCGACACCATGATCAAGGACGGCCTTTGGGACGCCTTCAACGGCTATCACATGGGCAACACGGCCGAGAACGTCGCCAAGCAATATCAGATCACGCGCGCCCAGCAGGACGCCTTCGCGGTCGCTTCGCAGAACAAGGCGGAGGCGGCGCAGAAGGCCGGCAAGTTCAAGGACGAGATCGCGCCGGTCACGATCAAGACCCGCAAGGGCGACACCGTGGTCGATACCGACGAATATCCCAAGCACGGCACGACGGCGGAGTCGGTGGCGAAACTGCGGCCCGCCTTCGACAAGGAGGGTACGGTGACGGCCGGCAACGCCTCGGGCATCAACGACGGCGCCGCCGCTGTGGTGCTGATGAAGGCGAGCGAGGCGCTGCGGCTCGGCAAGAAGCCGCTCGCCCGTATCGTCTCCTGGGCCCATGCGGGCGTCGATCCGGCGATCATGGGGACGGGCCCGATCCCGGCCTCGCGCGCGGCGCTCAAGAAAGCCGGCTGGAAGATCGAGGACCTCGACCTGATCGAGGCGAACGAGGCTTTCGCGGCGCAGGCCTGCGCCGTCAACAAGGATCTCGGCTGGGATACGTCCCGGGTCAACGTCAACGGCGGCGCGATCGCGATCGGCCATCCGATCGGAGCGTCCGGCGCCCGCGTGCTGGTGACGCTGCTCTACGAGATGCAGCGGCGCAATGCCAAGAAGGGTCTCGCCACGCTGTGCATCGGCGGCGGCATGGGCATCGCGATGTGCATCGAGCGCGGCTGAGCGCTTGCTTGGCGTCGCCGAGAGCGCGACGCCGTGCTAGAACGGGTCCCGGGTTCTGGCCGGGAGGAGCGTCGGCATTCGACAAGACGGCCGGGCGAATGCCCGGCCGGCGCGCATAAGAAACTTCTCAGGGAGGGCGTCGCGTGGCACGGGTTGCGGTGGTGACAGGTGGAACGCGCGGCATCGGGGCCGCGATCTCAAAGGCCCTGAAAGGGGCGGGCTGCACGGTTGCGGCCAATTACGGCGGCAATGACGAGGCGGCGCAGAAGTTCAAGGCCGAGACCGGCATCCCGGTCTACAAGTGGGACGTGGCGTCCTTCGAGGCCTGCACGGCCGGCTTGAAACAGGTCGAGGCCGAGCTCGGTCCCGTCGACACCCTGGTCAACAATGCCGGCATCACCCGCGATGCCATGTTCCACCGCATGAAGCCCGAGCAGTGGAGCGCGGTGATCAACACCAACCTGAGCTCGCTGTTCAACATGTGCCGTCCCGTGATCGAGGGCATGCGCTCCCGCAAATTCGGACGCATCGTCAACATCTCATCGATCAACGGCCAGAAGGGCCAGATGGGACAGGCGAATTATTCCGCCGCCAAGGCCGGCGAGATCGGCTTCACCAAGTCGCTCGCGCAGGAGAATGCGCGCGCCGGCGTGACCGTCAACGCGATCTGCCCGGGCTATATCAATACCGAGATGGTGCAGGCGGTGCCCAAGGACGTTCTCGAGAAGTCGATCCTGCCGCTCATTCCGGCGGGACGCCTCGGCGAGCCGGAGGAGATCGCGCGCTGCGTCGTGTTCCTCGCCTCCGATGACGCCGGCTTCATCACCGGCTCCACGCTGTCGGCGAACGGCGGACAGGTGATGATCTGAGGGAAACGCGAATAGCGAGCGGCGAATAGTGGGGAGCGGAAAGCCCGCGGCGTCACTATTCGCTGCTCACTATTCGCTACTCGTTCATCGTTCCTCAGTCGAAGCGCTCGAGGTGGGCGATCGTGCCGGTGCGGGGATCGACCTCCATTTCGACGCGCCGTCCCGAGACGTCACGCCCGACGACGTGCCAAGTTCCATCGTAAAATTCGATCTTGCGAACCGCGACCACGCCGTTCATGGCGGCGATATCCTGAACTTCCCCGACCGTGACCAGAGGCGAGCCGACCCCGACCGTCTGAGCGCTGGCGCCGGGCGCCCCGGCGAGGCATGTCGACAATAGCGCAGCGATTGCAATCCAGTTCCGCATGGCGGCCTCCTTCGAGTTCCCAAGGGACAACGCCGCGCGGCCGTGATGGTTCGCCCCGATTTTACGCCATTTCAGCCGCAGGGCCTGCCGATCCGGCTCGGGCCCAGGCCGCGCAGAGCGGCCGGTTTCCACATCGGTGTACCGACCACATCCGCGCCGCCGAGCAACCGCATATAGGTCGTGGTGTGGTGATGAAATCCTGCTTCATCGTACCAGCTCCAGTCGGCGGCGGGCTGGGCGCAGCCCGCCGCAAGCGCAATCGCGCCGCGGTCGGGCTGGACGTAAGCAACATCCGCCGCGCGCATCGCCAATTCGTAGCCGTCGATGCCGAAGCGGACGAGGTCCGGACAAGCGAGACCGCAGGACGCGTAGATGGCCTTCACGCTGGCGATGTCGTCCCAACCGCGCGGCACGATATCGAGCGAGCCCCAATAGCGCGGCGCGTTGGGAAAGTTTTGCTCATAGGCGGTGACGAAAGCCGGATTGCCGGCCGTCGGCGCGGCGAATGTCACCGGCGTGATCGGCACCGCGGTGGCGCGTAATTCGTGGTGCAGCCAGGACGCGACGACGGTCGCCATGCAGCCGCCAAGGCTGTGGCCGACGAGCGCGAGCGGGATGCCCCTGGTGGCGGGCGCGCAGACGAGCGACGAGACGCAATCCAGCAGTGTCCGTCCGTCCGAGGTCAGGGCCCGGAACGCGTTCAAGGCATCCCAGGTGCCGCCGGCGATGCGGGCGGGATCGTCCGGCGCCCAGGGGAGCGTCTGGCGGTCGATGACGTCCAGATCCTCCCAGAATTCCTGCACCACACCCCAGGCGTCGTCGATATGCACGTCGGTCCCGCGGATGGTCACGGCGCCGAAGAGCGGGGCCGCGGCCGCTTCCGCCCGATAGAGCGCCACAAAGGCCAGGTTGGCCGTATCGTCGTCTTGCGCCGGCCCCCACACGCATTGCCATTGTCCGCCCGGCGTGATCGGCGGCAGCAATTCGGGATTTTCGATCGTGGGTTTGATCTCGGGTTGCGGCAGGTAGGAAATTTCGCACAGCTGCAAGAAACCGACCGCGACGTCATTCGATGGTTTGACCCGAAGCAGAAAGTCCAGGACGCCGGCTTCGGTCGCCATGCGGCTTTCCCCCCAACGAAAGCCCGGCGCCGGGTGCGCCGCGTGTGGCGATCCTAGAAGATTTTTCCGGCGAAAGCCTGCCCGGACTCGATCCGGTCAGCCGGGCGACCAGTCCTTGGCCGCCATTTCGAATCCGGAAAATTCGAATCCGGGCGCGACCGTGCAGCCGGCCAGGCTCCAGTCGCCGAGGCTTTCGGCGGCCTGCCACGCGTGGGCGGGCACGACCGCCTGCGGGCGCTCGCCCGCCGCGAGATCGGGGCCGAGCCGGGTGCGCGTCGACGGCCCCGCGTCGCCCGCCGCCGTGTTGAGCAGGAGCGGCGAACCCGCATACCAGTGCCAGACCTCGGTTGCATCGACGCGATGCCAATGCGAGCGCTCGCCGCGCGCGAGCAGGAAATAGATCGCGGTCGAGGCGGCGCGCCCGTCGCTGGCCCCGCGCTTGTCGCGGAAGGTCTCGCGGAAATGCCCGCCTTCGGGATGCGGCCGCAGCTCGAGCAATCGGATGATGTCGGCGGCGCCGAGCGCGGGCCGGATCAAGACCGGTTTTTCCTCTCGCGCACCTCGGCGAAAACCTGCGCCGCCGGACGTCCCGCCAAGCCGACCGCGGCCGCGACCGCGGGCACATCGGCGCGCAGGAAGACGTTGGCGCGCTTCTCGTCGCCGATCGTCGTGGGGATCGTCGGCTGGCCGGCGGCGACCTGGCGCCTGGCCTCGTCGGCACGCGCCCGCAGATCCGGATTGTCGGGCTCGATGGTGAGCGCGAAGCGGATATTGGCCTCGGTATATTCATGGCCGCAGTAGATGCGCGTGTCGTCGGGCAGCGCGCGCAGCTTCAACAGCGACGCCCACATCATCTCGGGGGTCCCCTCGATCACCCGCCCGCAGCCGATCGAGAACAGCGTGTCGCCCACGAAAGCGAGCCGGTCGGCATCGAAGAAATACGAGATGTGGCCGGCGGTGTGCCCCGGCGTCTCGATCACGCGCCCCGTCAGGGTGCCGACGCTCGCGGTGTCGTCGCCGCCGACCGTGGCATCGACCGCGGGAATGCGGGCGGCCTCGTTGCGCGGCGCGGTGACGCGGCAGTTGTGGCGCGCCTTGAGCTCCGCAATTCCGCCGGTGTGATCGGCGTGATGATGGGTGACCAGGATGTCGCTCAAGCGCCACCCGGTCGCCGTCAAGGCGGCCTCGACCGGCGCCGCTTCGGGCGCATCGATCGCGGCGGTCGCCCCGCTCGCCGGGTCATGGAGCAGGACGCCGAAATTATCCTTGAGGCAGCGGAACAGATGGGTCTTTGCGGGCATCGTGCGCTTTCCGGTGGCCGAGGAATGGATCATCCGCCTTCGCGCCCGGCGACGCAACATTTCGCTGGTGTCGCAGGTGCAGGCCGGGGCAGGCTTTTTTTAACAAAATGCTCTACGCTGCCGCCATGCCTTACGACGTCGTCGACCTGCGCGATTTCTACGCCCAGCGCCTCGGCATTGTGGCACGCCGCTTCGTCGGCCGCGGTATCCGCATGCACTGGGCGGACACGCGCGGCCAGCGCGTGCTCGGCATCGGCTACGCGACGCCTTATCTCGGCCTGTTCCGCGAGGAGGCGGAACGCTGCCTCGCATTCATGCCGGGGGTGCAGGGGGTGGTGAAATGGCCCTCCGCCAACCCGACCCTCACCGCGATGGTCGACGAGCACGAGCTGCCGCTCGCCGACGCCTCGGTCGACCGGGTGCTGCTCGTGCACGCGCTCGAAATGTCGCATGACGCGCCGATGCTGCTGCGCGAGGTCTGGCGGGTGCTGGCGGCGGGCGGCCGGCTGATGGCCGTCGTCCCCAACCGGCGCGGCCTGTGGGCGCGCATCGACATCACGCCCTTCGGCCACGGCCGGCCCTATTCGCGCTCGCAGATTACCCAGCTGTTGCGCGAGACCTGGTTCACGCCGACCTCATGGGGCGAGGCGCTGTATGTGCCGCCGATTTCGCGCGGCTTGTTTCTGCGTGCCGCGGTCGCGTGGGAGCGGGCGGGCGCGACGATTTCGGCGCCCTTCGCGGGCGTGCATATCGTGGAGGCGACCAAGCAGGTGCACCGGGCAATTCCGGCGCGCCGTGAAAAGCGGCAGCTCGTGCCCGGCCTGGCGCCGGTTCTCAAACCGGTGCTCACGCCGTCCACGGGCCGATAACGCCGCCGGCGCGCCCTGCGCGCCGGACCTTAATGGCTAATCGCCCTGCGGGCCTTGCACATCGTCGCTGCCGCTGTCCGGCATGCCGCCGCGCGGCATGTCCCCGCGCGGACCACGATGACGCCGGCGGCGGCGGTGCATCGGAAAACGGTCGCCCTGGTTGTCGAAGCCGTTCTGGCCATTGGCCTGCTGTCCCGACGGCCCACCCGGATTGCCCTGATGGGTCTGCGGTTGCTGGCCGCCCGGTTGCTGGCCGCCGCCGGTGATGAAGGACGGCAGCCGGTCGACATGGTCGTCGTCGGGTCGGTGGTGGCGCTCGCCGCCCTGCTGCTGTTGCGGGCGGCCCCCATAAGGCTGCTCGCGCGGGGAGAAGAACTGGGCATCGCGCGGCAGGAAGGGTTGCGGGTCGCGCGTGCCGAAGGAGGGCTGCTCGCCCGCTTGCGCCGGCTGGGGCGCTTCCTCGTCGTCGCCGTCGTCGAACTGTTCGTCATGC
>DATBBS010000329.1:0-2390 GCA_036270895.1 Xanthobacteraceae bacterium | reverse complement strand
TTCCGGCATGAGCCGCGAGCTGTTTCGCGCCGCCAACAGCTTCATCGGCCACCGCAAGGGCGGGCTCGGCATCGCCACCATCGCGGCCTGCGGCGGCTTCGCGGCGATCTCGGGATCGTCGGTGGCGACGGCCGCCACCTTCTCGGCCGTCGCCTATCCGGAGATGCGGCGCTACGGCTATCCGCAATCCTTCGCGACCGGCGTGATCGCGGCCGGCGGCACGCTCGGCGCCATGCTGCCGCCCTCCACCGTGCTTGCCGTCTACGGCATCATCACCGAGCAGGACATCGGCAAGCTGTTCTTCGCCGGCATCGTGCCGGGCATCCTGGCGATGCTGATGTATATGGGAACGATCACGCTCATCACCGCGCTGTGGCCGGATTATCTGCCGGCCGGCCCGCGCAGCTCCTGGAAGGAGCGCACGGCGGCTCTCGCCGACGTCTGGGCCACGCTGGTGCTTTTCGTGTTCGTGGTCGGCGGCCTTTACGGGCTGCCCTTCCTGCCGCGCTTCACCCCGACGGAAGCGGGCGGCGTCGGCGCGGCCGGCGCCTTCCTGATCGGGATCCTGCGCGGGCGGCTCGACCGAGGCGACATCCGCAAGTCGCTCCTGCAGGCGACCCGCACCGCGGCCGCGGTCTTCACGGTGCTGATCGGCGCGCTCCTGTTCGGCTATTTCCTCACCATCACCCAGACGCCGCAGAAGGTGACCGAGTTTCTCACCGCGCTGGGCATCGGGCGCTACGGCGTGCTGGCGCTGATCATGCTGATGTATCTGGTGCTCGGCTGCCTGATGGATGCCATGGCGATGATCATCCTCACGGTGCCGATCATCTTCCCGGTGATCACGGCGCTCGGCTTCGACCCGATCTGGTTCGGCGTCATCATCGTGATGACGGTCGAGCTCGGGCTCATCCATCCGCCGGTCGGCATGAATGTGTTCGTGATCAAGAGCGTCATCCCGGATGTCAGCTTCTCGACCATCTTCTACGGCGTGCTGCCCTTCATCATCACCGATCTCATCCGCCTGGTGATCCTGATCTGCTTCCCGATCCTGGCGTTATGGCTGCCCTCCCATATGTGATAGCTTTCCCGCAAACCGGTGCACCCATGGAACGATCATTCAAGAAGGAAGTCGAAGCGCTCAGGCTGGGCGACGGCGAGACCTTTCGCGGCGAAGGCATCCTGGCGGTCACCAAGGCGCTGCTGCAGGCGGGCGTGAGCTATGTGGGCGGCTACCAGGGCGCGCCCGTGTCGCATCTGCTCGACGTGATGGTGGAGGCCGAGAGCCTGCTTGGCGATCTCGGCGTGCATGTCGAGACCTGCACCAACGAGGCCTCGGCGGCCGCGATGCTCGGCGCCTCGATCAGCTATCCGCTGCGCGGCGCCGTCACCTGGAAATCCATCGTCGGCACCAATGTGGCGGCGGATGCGCTGTCCAACCTCGCCTCGCCCGGCGTCATCGGCGGCGCCATGATCATCCTGGGGGAGGATTATGGCGAAGGCGCCAGCATCATCCAGGAGCGTTCCTACGCGTATGCGATGAAGTCGACGATGTGGCTGCTCGATCCGCGGCCGGACCTGCCGACCATCGTGCGCATGGTCGAGAAGGGGTTCGATCTCTCCGAGGCGAGCCACTCGCCCGTCATGCTCGAGCTGCGCATCCGCGCCTGCCACGTCACCGGCGAGTTCGTCGCCAAGGACAACCGGCGCGCCGAATTCTCAGGCGTGAACCGCCTGGCCGGCCCGCCCAAGTTCAACTACGCGCGGCTCTCCCATCCGCCGGTCACCTTCCTGCACGAGAAGCTCAAGGTGGAGGAGCGCGAGCCGGCGGCGCAGAAATTCATCCGCGCCGAGAAGCTCAACGAGTTCTTCCCCGGCGACCTCGCCGAGATCGGCATCATCACGCTCGGCGGGCTCTACAACGGCGTGTTGCGCGCGCTCGAACGGCTGGGGCTAGCCGACCTGTTCGGGCATTCGCGCGTGCCGGTCTATTGCCTCAACGTCGCCTATCCGCTGGTGCCGGAGGAGCTGCGCGACTTCTGCGCCGGCAAGCGCGCGGTGCTGATCGTCGAGGAGGGCAATCCCGATTATGTCGAGCAGGCGATCAATACCGAGCTGCGCCGTTCCGACATCCAGACCCGGGTGCTCGGCAAGGGGATGCTGCCCAAGGCGGGAGAATATACCTCCGACGTGCTGCTCGCGGGCGTCGCCGCCTTCATCGCCCAGGTGAAGCCGGCGGGCGTCGACGCCGATGCGGTAGCGGCGCGCCAGCGGCAGATCACGGCGCACAAGCCGGGCGCCGCCGCCGCGGTCGGCGAATTGCCTGTGCGCCCGCCGTCCTTTTGCACCGGCTGCCCGGAGCGGCCGGTGTTCACCGCCCTCAAGCTCGC
>DATBBS010000328.1:0-14982 GCA_036270895.1 Xanthobacteraceae bacterium | reverse complement strand
GAAGGCGTCGGTGGTCGCCACCGCGAAATAGGACGCCAGCCGGCGCTCCGCGGTGGCGCCGTCGAACACGTCGCGCGGCAGCGGCGTCACGGCGGGCAGCGCGCGCAGCATCGGCGCCACGTCGGCATCGCCATAGAGCGCATCCGACACGATGATCTCGCCGGGCTCGAGCCGCGCGAGCTCGGCCGCCAGCCCGACGCGGTCGCATTCGGTCAGCCGGAACTCGCCGGTGGAGATGTCGAGGAAGGCGAGCGCGAAGCGGCTGTCGTCGGCCGGCGCCGAGGCGCGCGCGCGCGCGATCGCGACCAGGTAGTTGTTGCGCTGCGCGTCGAGCAGCGTGTCCTCGGTCAGCGTGCCGGGCGTGACCAGCCGCACCACGTCGCGCTTGACGACGCTCTTGGCGCCGCGCTTCTTGGCCTCGGCCGGATCCTCCATCTGCTCGCACACCGCGACGCGGTGGCCCAGCGCGATCAGGCGGTGGAGGTATTCGTCGGCGCGCTCGACCGGAACGCCGCACATCGGGATGTCCTGGCCGAGATGCTTGCCGCGCTTGGTGAGCATGATCCCGAGCGCGCGGCTCGCGACCTCGGCGTCGTGAAAGAACATCTCGTAGAAATCGCCCATCCGGTAGAACAGCAGGCAGTCCGGGTTGGCGGCTTTGATCTCGACATACTGCTCCATCATCGGCGTCACGCGGCCGAGGTCGTCATCTGGTTTGGATGCGGGACGGCCGACATCGTCCGCCGTTTTGGGCGCCGCGATGCCGTTCGGCTCGCTGGGAGCGCCGTCGGCAGGATCATGGATTCGGGCAAGAGCCATCGGTGGAACGCTAGCAGATGCTGGACGGGTTTTCATGTCGGCGGGACGGGAACCCACAAGGGATGTGATGCGCGGTGGCGCCTCACGGCACCTGCAGGCTCCGCCGCAGCCCCGAGATCATCGAGCTGTCGAGCAGATATTGGCGCGCGCGCCCGGGATCGTTGGCGAGCGCCACCAGATCGCTCAGGTGCTGGCGCTGCACCGCCGGGTCGCGTTCCTCCAGCAGCCGCTTGTTGCGGATCGACATCGCCTGCACCTGCTCGACCGTGGCGGAGCGGCGCTGGCGCACATAGAGGTCGAGCAGCGCGTCGCTCTCGCCGCGCCATACGCGCCCGAGCTTATCGGCCAGGTTGATGGCGTCGTGAATGCCGCTGTTCAGCCCGAAGCCGCCGAGCGGATTATTGAGATGCGCGGCGTCGCCGGCGATGAGCACGCGGCCCTCGCGAAAGGTCTTCGCCACCCGCTGGTGCACCCGGTAGATGCTCTTGTAGCGGATCTCGTAGGGCTGCGCGCGCGGGACCAGCCGCTGCATCCGCTGCTCGATACGTTCGGCATCCAGCAGGGCGTCGTCCGGCAGGTCGGCGTCGGCCGGAAAGGCGGCGCGCCAGATTCCCGGCGGGCCGCCGTCCGGCATCTTGAACACCGCCGCCCAGTCGGCCCCGTCGGCGATGTAGGAATTCAACGCAAATCCGTCCTGCCCGAAGTCGTGCGGCGTGCTCGCCACCAGGAACTGCTCCGGATAGGTGAAGCCCTCGAACTCGACCCCGAGCGTCTTGCGGACTGTGCTGCGGCCGCCGTCCGCACCGATCAGCCACGACGCCGCGATGACGTCCGGCTTGCCGTCATTGGCGATCTCGACCTGGACTTGGTCGGCATGCTGCACGAAGCCGGTCACCTGATGGGCGAAGCGGACCTCGGCCGGCGTCGTCTGGCGCAGGATGTCGAGCTGGATCGGCGTGAGCCGATGCTGCTCGAGATGCAGCCGATACGGATAGGGCGTCACGTCGGCGAGCAGGTCGAGGTCGAAGGCAGCCTTGAGGTCGCCGCGGCGGTCGCGGATCTGCCAATGCCGCACCCGCAGGCCGGTCTCGTGCATGCGCGCCGTGATGCCGTAGGGCGCCATCATTTCCAGTGTCGGCGGATGGAAGGTGCCGGCGCGCAGGTCGTGCGCGAGCGTGCTCTCGGCTTCGAGCAGGATCACCGGAACGCCCTGCCGGCCGAGCGCGAGCGCGCACATCAGCCCGGTCGGGCCGGCACCCGCGACCACGACTGGGAGGGCTGGCATCATCCTTCTTTCACCTGCCCCGGATGCGCCGGGCCGCCGGTCCGGGACCGCCGCGGCCCGCTGCGCGCGGCCTCATTTGACCAGCTTCGTGCCGGTCAGGTTCTCCAGGTTCTTGAAGTAGATCTTCTCCAGCTTGTCCTTCGGCAGGTTCAGCGACTCGAGAATGCGCAGCGTCTCGCGGATATAGCCGGTGCCCTTCTCGGGATCGAACGGACAGTCGGACGCAAACACCACATTCTCGACCGGATAGAAGGCGAGCCCGCACACGGTCCCGGCGTCGGCGCCGAACACGGCGGTATCGACGTGGAAGTTCTGCTTGAAATAATCGAGCGGGCGCTTCTTCAGGCTGCGCTTGAGGGCCTGATAATCCGCGTCCGAGGTGCGGGCGCCGATCTGGTCCCAGCCCGGCCCGATGCGGCCTTCGAGCATCGGCACGATGCCGCCGAAATGATGCATGACCAGCTTGAGCCCCGGATTGTTGTCGAGGGTTTTCGAGAAGACGAGGCGCGACATCGCGGCGGCGGTCTCATAGGACCAGCCGAGCGTCCACCATATCTCGTAGAGCGATTTCTGCTCGTCGAGATAGTCGGGGAAGTTCGCGCCACGCGTCGGATGGATCCAGACCGGCTTGCCGAGCCGGGCCATGGTGGCGAAGAAGGGCGCGAATTCGGGACGGTCGAGCGGCTTCCCCTTGATGTTGGTGTAGGTCTGCACGCCGATCGCGCCGTTCTTGATCGCGCGCTCGGCCTCGCGCGCCGCGCCCTCGGGCGAGCCGAGCGAGACCTGCGCGACCCAGCCCGGAAAGTGGTCCCTGTCCTTGGCGCAGATATCGACGAAACCGTCGTTGATCAGCCGGCACAGCTCCTCGGTCTGCTCGCCGGGCACGATGTTCTCGATCGGCGGCATCGCATAGGACAGGATCTGCGCGTAGTCCGGAAACTTGTCGACCACGCGGCGGCGCTCGTCGAGGTCATGGATGCAGGGGATCTCGCGCATCCGCTTGCCGATATCGGCGAAATTGCCGGCGATCTGCGCCATCCGGTCGGCAAAGGGTTTCGGAATGAAGTGTGTCCATGCGTCGATACGCATCATGGGTGGTGGTCCTCCGACCTGGGTTGCTGGTGCCACGCCCGGGAAGTCAGCTCGCGTGGCGTCAGGGCGAACCGAGCTTGTGCTCGTTTGTCACCGGCAAGGGCCATGCTGGCCCCGCGGTTGTCAAGGCCGCAGCTATGCGCCTGTGCCGGTGAGATCGAGTCGCTACCCGCGGCGGCGCCGGCGGATGGCTACGCGGCATTGCCGGCGATCCGCTTCGCTGCGGAGATGCCGGGTGTCGTGAGGGCGTCGTTCGACAGGAAATTCTGTTCGAATTCCTGTGCCGGCATGGGATGGCCGAAATAAAATCCCTGCCCTTGTTCGCACCCGAGGCTCGCCAGCAGATCGGCCGTGGCGCCGTCCTCGATGCCTTCGGCGACGACCGACAGGCCCAGCACCTTGCTCAGGCTTATGGTGGAGCCGACAATCGCCGCATCGTCCGCGTCGGCCTGCAGCCCATGGACGAAATACTTGTCGATTTTCAGCCCGTCGAGCGGGAATTTCTTCAGATAGCTCAGGCTGGCATAGCCGGTGCCGAAGTCGTCGAACACGATTCGAACCCCGAGATCCTGAATGCGTCGGAAAATCTCGAGTGCCTTCTCGTCATCCACGATCAGGATGTCTTCCGTAACCTCGAGCTCGAGCAGTGCGGCGGGACAGCCTGTGCGCCGCAAGACCGTCGCAAGTGTCGTGACGAGGTCACCCGATTGAAGCTGCGAAGCCGAGAGATTGACGGAGATTCGGACATTATGCCCCATCCGTTGCCACAGCAGCGCTTGCCGGCAGGCGGTTTCCATGACCCAGAACGCGACGCGAACCGAAATCGGCGACGTGTTGACCACCGGCATGAAATCCGCCGGCGAGACAAGGCCGCGCTCCGGGTGCCGCCAGCGAATAAGCGCCTCCGCGCCCGTGAGCCTTCCGTCGGTCAGGCTGACTTGCGGCTGATAAAAGAGCTCGAACTCGTTCCTGTCCGCGGCGAGCCCGAGCTCGGCCTCCAGTGTCAGCCGCGCTTCCAGCTCATCCCGCATACCGCGCTCGAAGAGAACGTGCTTGCCGCGCCGCGCCGCCTTCGCCCGGCCCAGCGCCAGGTGGGCGTTGCCGAGCAGCTCGTCCGCCGTCTCGCAATCCTTGGGATAAACCGCGACACCGACGCAAATCCTGACGGATTGCTGGCGCCCCGTGACCATTAGGGGGATCGCCTCGAATGCGAGATATGCGCGCTCCGACAGCTTTACCGCCCTGTCCGCCGCGTCGGCGCCGCTCAGGACGATCGCAAATTCGTCGCCATCCAGGCGGGCAACAAGGTCGGTCGCTCCGATGACGCTGCTCAACCGCTTGGCGACGGCGCAGAGCACCTGGTCGCCATAAGCGTGACCCAGCATGTCATTGATCAGCTCGAATTTGTCGACGCCGACCACCAGCAATGCGACTTTCGTCCCCCATGGTTTCGCCGCGAAAAACCGCGTGCCGAGATGGACGTGCAATGCATTGCGATTTGGCAGGCCGGTTATTGTGTCATGTTCCGCGAGGTATCTGATCCGTTCCGCTTCACGCTTGCGGACCGAGATATCCCTCAAAATGGCCCCGTATTGGAATCCATCGGTCCCCTGCCATCCGGAGAAACAGGCCTCGAGTGGAAAGACTTCGCCATTCTTCCGATGCCCGTCGAGCTCCATGATCTGGCCGCCGGGCGACTGCAGGACGGCGGCCGGCAGGTCGAGAACGGAGAAGCGATTGCGCGTCGGATCGCCACTGCCAATCGTGCAGATCCGCTCGAGCGGCTGACCGATCATCTCCTCCGGCTTGTAGCCGAAGAGGGCCGTCGCACCCGGGTTCCAGACGGTGATGAGGCTGTTCTGATCGGTGCACACCAAGCCATCGCCGAGCGACATGGCGATGCGCAGGAAGCGCCTCTCCGCAATCCTGCCGACCAGGCCACGAAAATTGATCTCGTCGAGCGCGATGGCGATCAAATAAGCCGCGGCGGCCAAATTCAACAACGAAGTATCGGCCATGATGGCGAGCTTTGCCTGCAAAAGCATGGCGCCCGCTTCAGCCGCAATCGCCGACGCGACCAGTATCGTGGCCCGCGTGACCGCGGATGACCGGCGCCAGAAAGCCGCCATGAGAAGCGCGACAAAAACGGGGCCGCTCAGGCGCACGAGTTCCGAGGTCGGGCGCAGCGTACGGCCCTGCAGGATGGACTCTGCGGCCAATGCCTGCAGCAACGGACCTGAAACGATTTGGCCGGTCGGTATGTTGAATCGATCCCCGAGTTCGAGCGCCATTCCGCCGATGATGATTTTCTTGTTCTCGAGCCGTTTTGCGACGGCGGGATCGCCGCGCAGGACGTCCACATAGGAAACCATCGGGATGCTGTCCGCCCGGATGCTGAAATCGATCCAAAACGGTTCCTTGTCCTGATGGTGCCTGCCCGCCAGCACCGCGGCCATCGAAGGCAGGAATTTTCCGTCGAATATTTCTCCGTACGGATAGCGGCGCACCACGCCGTTCGGTTCGGCTGAAACATTCACGATTGCGGGCCACGAGTTCTCGCCAAATGGCCGCAGCGGCAGATTCAGATGAACTTCCTGTTGGTTTCGCCCGTCCGCCAGCTGCTTGAATGACGGCAGGACGACCGATCCGCCGGCTTTTTTCAATGCGTCGAGGAAAGCCTGGTCCGATGCGGGATTTGAGGGCGCGCTGAAATCGACGTCGAACACGATATCGCTTGCTTTGGCGTCTTCCAGCTTGCCGATCAGTTCCGCATGCAGTTGACGAGGCCAGGGCCAGACGCCGATCGCCTCGATCGAGCGGGAATCGATCGCCACGATGACGATGTCGCGCGTGGCCGGACGGGGAACGCCGTAGGACCGCAGGTCGGTGAGGGCATTTTTCAATGCATCGGGCATCCCGGTCAGCAGAACTGCCGCGAGAGCGCCCAAGACAAAAAGATGCGATCGATACTTTCTCACGCCCCTCACCCGCCGACCTGCGCCCTCCTCAAGGACGGCGATACCCCTTCGCCGCCCCTGCGCCGAACCCTCGCGTCAACGCCTCTTATGGCTTGTGGGCGTGGGGGTTTGCGTTCGGGTTTGTGGTTCCGACGCCGTTGCCGTTGCCGTTGCCGTTGCCGTTCCCGTTTCCGTTCCCGAGGCCATTGCCGACGCCGTTTCCGTTTCCAACGCCGTTTCCGTTGTTGCCAATGCCAACGACGTTGCCGATTTGGTTGGCAATCCCGTTGCCGATTCCATTGCCGTTGCCGATTCCGGCGCCGTTGCCGTTGACCGCGGCGCTACCGCCGGCGCTCGCGTTTCCGACGCTGCCGGCATTGCTGTTCGCTGCCCCATAGAGCTTTCCGACGCCGTTACCGGGCGACAGTTCACCGCTGCTCCACACGGTCGGCTTTGCGGTGTGGGCGCGCCCGCCGGAGGCGGCCGTCGCTTCGCGCGCAAGCCCATTGGTGACTTTGTGGAAATTCACATTCACTTCGCCCAGCGGCGCCTTGATCTGCAGTGCGCCACCGGTGCCATTCAGCTGGGCGGAGCCGCCGAGGCCGTTCGGAAGGGCGTGGACCTTCTGTCCATCCGATCCGCTGGCCGGAGCCGTGAGGCCCTTCGCGGGTACCGACACTGGGTTGACCGACGACCGGCGGGGCTCGCCGTGCTCGACGGGATTCAATTTTCCCGAGCCGCTCAGCGAGAGACCGCCTTGACCGAGGGTCGAGACTTTCGCCGTTTGTCCCGGAAGCACCAGCGCATGTTGGCCGGACTTGAAATCGGCGACATCGACCTGACCCTTCAGCACATCGACATGGGCGCCGTATTTATCCACCGAGACACGGAATTGCGTGCCCTTCACCACCGCGGCGAGATAGGGCGTCTCAACCTCGAAATGCTTGACGTTGCGCTTCTCCGCCTCGATGAGGACCGAGCCAGCCTGCTGAAGGATGGTCGTCGCGAGGCCGTTCTTCGGCTCGGCCGGAATGCCGATGATCGAATTGGGCGATATCAGCATGGTCTCCTCGCCGCGCACCAGCAGGACGCGGCCATTGCGGCCAGTGCGGACGTTGTCACCGGCCCTGAGGATGGTCTCATCGGTAAGGGAGGCCGGCTGCACGCCCGACGTCGTCAGCCAGACCTCGCCGGACGATTTGCTGACCCGCCACGCAACGTCCTCCGCGGCCGCTCCACATCCGGCGGCCAGGACGACGAGCGCTGCCAGGAGAAACCGGGCACAAAAACTTCTGGTCGGATGCGCCATGTTGCCTCATGTTCGGCTGGGACGTGTCTCGATCGTGAACCACCCCCCGCAGCCATGTGTGGCGCGATATTGCCGGCAATATCTCAATATTTGGCTTAGGTCTGCCGTTGTGGCGGGAGCGGCGCGTTAACGTTTCATTCACCATAACGACCTAGCTTGAACAGCCGGTGGAGGCACTTTCGCGGACGCAAAGCATCACATGAGCCGGCGTCCCGAGAATGCGGTAAGGTGCCTTGGGCGACGGCGACCATTTGGACCGCTGATTGACGTCCTCATTTGTGCCTCGGCCTTGATGCTGGCGACCGCCGGCCCAGGCCAGGCTCAACAGCCCGCCCAGCAAGCCCGACCGGATCCACTACAGGCAGAGAAGCGATTCGACGCATTCCAGGCGGAGCGGCGCCGGACCGATAAGCCCGCCATTGCGATGCCGCGCATGGCGACGCCGGAGATACGGGCCGACACCACACCGTTGTTCAAGCTCAAGGCGGTCGATGTCGCAGGCGCGAGCGTCATTTCGGGCGCCGCGATCGCCGAGACTTACCGACCTTATATCGGCAGAACCGTATCGCAGGCCGATCTGGCGGAGATCGCCGGCAAGGTCGGCGATCTGTATCGCGCCGCCGGCTATCATCTCAGCCGTGCGATCGTCCCGCCGCAGGAACTGGAAAACGGCCGCGTTCGTCTCCAGGTGATCGAAGGAGCGATCGTCGACATCACGTTGAAGGGAAACGGCGCCGAGCAGTTCGGCATCGGGTCGCTGCTGCAGCCGATAACCGACGAGCACCCCGCGCGACTGAAGACTCTCGAGCGGCAGTTGCTGCTGGTGAACGAGCGCCCCGGCGTGCGCATCACCGATACCGCGCTCGAGGAGATCGGCGCGGCTTCCGGCCGCTTCCGCCTCGTCGTATCGGTCGAGACATGGCGCATCTATACGGCGCAAGCTCTGGACAACCTCGGCACGCCCGCGGTTGGCACGTTGCAAGCCTATTCGGCTTCCGCGTTCAACTCTTACCTGGTCAAAGGCGACAGCCTCGGCGTCAACCTGTCGACCGTTCCCGACACGCCAAGTGAGCTGGGGTTTGCCCGGCTGTCATATGACGCGCCGATCGGACACGACGGCGTCCGGCTGGGCGCCACAGCGCTCTACAGCGAAATCTGGCCGGGCGACTATCGGCGGCAACTCGGCACCCGCAGCCAGATCGAAACCTACGAGCTCAAGGCCAGCTTTGTTCCGATAGAGACGCGCAGGTCCTCGTTTTGGCTGACCGCGGCGGCCGGTTTCAGCGACGTCATGGAGCGTGATTCCTTCGGGCTCACCTATCGGGACCATATCCGCACCGTGAGCCTGACGGCCGACTACAAGCTGCAGGACAACCTCGACGGCTGGAATTACCTGACGCTCGTCTGGCGCCAAGGGCTCGATGTCCTCGGCGCCTCGCGCAAGGACGACGACCTGCTTTCCCGCCTCGGCGCGTCCGGCGATTTTTCCGTCATCGATTTGTCCTTCACCCGGTATCAAAGGCTGTCCGACATCTGGTCGCTGAAGATCTCGGCGTCGGGGCAGTGGGCATCGGCGCCGCTTCTGACGTCCCAGCAATTCTATCTCGGCGACGCCGCCTACGGGCCGGGCTACTACAGCGGCGACAACGGCTTTGCCGGCTTGATGGAGCTGCGTTTCGACCAGACTCTCCCAGGCAAGCTGCTGAAGGGCTACCAGCTTTACGGCTTCGTCGACGGCGGCGCCGTGTGGAATTCCGACAGCCCCGGCGACGTGCTCTCGCTCGCGTCGGCGGGGGCGGGCGTGCGCTTCTTTCTCGCCGACCAATTTCAGGCCGGCCTCGCGGTTGCGGTGCCGTTTCACCCCGGAACGACGCTCAATGGTGTTCGTGATACGCGTGTGTTGTTTTCCCTGTCGAAGGCCTTCAAATTCTGCCCCGACAGGCCCCAGCTGAGTTGCATCTAGCGCACCATCCGCCAGTCGATCGCAGCCAGCTCCTGCCTGATCCAGGCACGGAAGGCCTGCACCGGCGCGTTTTCGCTGCGGGGCTTCGGACACACGAAGTGATAGGCGCGGCCCATGCTCATCGGGCGCGCGACCGGAATCACCAGGCGGCCGGTACGCAGCTCGTCATAGGCCAGCAGGTCGTGCGCCAGCAGCACGCCGGCGCCCTCGCCGGCGGCATCGAGCGCATGATCGGTGCTGTTGAAGCGCAGCCCGCGGCTGACGTCGACGCCCTGAACGCCCGCTGCCCGGAACCAGTCCGCCCAGGTCGGCACCTCGGGACGCCCGGCGAGCGTGTCGTCATGGATCAGCGGCACGTGTGCGAGCGCCGCCGGGTTGGTGAAGGGCCCATGGGCCGCGCTGAGCCGCGGGCTGCAGACCGGAACGAGCGACACCTCGACCAGCTTCTCGATGACCAGCGCCGGATCGGGCGCCGCACCACGAACGAGATTGCGCAGCGCGACGTCGATCCCGTCGGTGGTGAAATTGGCATAGCCGAAGGACGACGACACCCGCACGTCGATGTCGGGATGCGCTGCCGCGAAGCGATAGAGCCGCGGCGCCAGCCATTTGGCGGTGAAGCCCGGCGCTGTGCTGATCACCAGCACGCGCTGGTCGCTCACCGCGCCGAGGCCGGCGACGGCTTCCTGGATGTGGGCGAAGCCGGTCTGCAGGCCGGGATAGAGCAGCTTGCCGGCGGGCGTGAGCGCAATCGAGCGCACTCGCCGTTCGAACAGCTTTTGGCCGAGCAGGTCTTCCAGCCCGCGGATCTGGTGGCTCAGGGCGCCCGCCGTCACGTGCAGCTCCTGCGCGGCCCGGGTCAGGCTCAGATGGCGGGCGGCCGCCTCGAAGGCGCGTAACGCATTGAGCGGCGGCATTGGCCCAGACATGAGATTATCTCAACTATGAGGTGAGAAGACATCCTTTGTCGGGCGGGTGCGCCCGGCTCATACATATAGCGTGAATGGGACGGATGAGAAATGCTCAGTTGTCGAGCGGCCGTCCCGATGGAGTCCAGGCCATGACCTATGCGGCACATCACGGGGAAATTCTGCCCTCCTGCAACCCCAAGCCCGCCGCCCGTTCGGGTGGCGCAAAACGGCGTGGCATCTGGCGGCGCATGTTCGACGCGGTCTACGAGTCGCGTCGCCGGCACGCCGATCGCGAGATCGCCGCTTTCATCGAACGGTCGGGCGGACGGATGACCGACAATATCGAGTTCCAGATCTCGCAGCGCTTGATGACCGGCGATTGGAACGGCTGGCGCTAAGCCATTGCGATGAGCGCCGACGTCGTTCTGGCCGAGGCCCGCGGGCCGGTCGCGCTGGTCACCTTGAACCGGCCCGACAAGCTCAATGCGCTCGACTATGCGCTGATCGATCGTCTGATGGCGGTTTTCGAGACCATCGAGGCGGACGACGGCGTTCGCGCCGTCGTCCTCACCGGGGCGGGCGAGCGCGCCTTCTCGTCGGGCGCCGACATTGCCTGTTTTGCGCCCAGCCTGCGGCGCGGGCCGGCGGCGGCGCTGCGCGACTTCGTGCGGCGGGGTCAGCGGCTGACCGGGCGGATCGAGAGCTTTCCCAAGCCGATCATCGTGGCGGTCAACGGTCTCGCCCATGGGGGCGGCTGCGAGATCGTCGAGGCCGCGCCGCTCGCGATCGCGAGCGAGCGCGCGGAATTCCGCAAGCCGGAGATCGATCTCGGATTCGCGCCCCCGTTCGGCGGCTCGCAGCGGCTGCCGCGGCTGGTCGGGCGCAAGCGCGCGCTGAGGATGATCCTCACCGCGCAACCGATCACCGCGCAGGACGCGCGTGAGCTGGGGCTCGTCAACGAGGTGGTGGGGCACGGCGATCTGCTCGATGCGGCATTCGGGCTCGCAGAGCTGATCGCGGCCAAATCGTCCTTGGCGGTCGCCGCCTGTCTCGGCAGCGTGACCCGTGGCATCAACGTGCCGATCGACGAGGGCCTCGCCATCGAGGCGAATTATTTCGCCCGCATGGTGGGAACACGCGACCTTCAGGAAGGTGTCTCAGCGTGGCTTGAGAAGCGCGCACCGCGGTTCATTGGCTGCTGACGCTCATCGCTGGCGCCGCAGACTTGCCCCGGGCCCGCCGTTCTGCTTTCCCTACTTGGCTCCCGGCGACCGCCGGATAAGGTGAACCGGTCATGTACCAGCCCGATCATTTCCGCGTCGACGATCTGCCGCAGATGCACGCGCTGATGCGGGCGCGCCCCTTTGCGGCGCTGGTGTCGGCGGGCGCGGCCGGCCTCTATGCGACGCATCTGCCGACGGTGCTGAAGAATGAAGGCCCGTTCGGTACGATCGAATGCCATTTGGCGCGCGCCAATCCGCACTGGAAGGATCTCGCGGCGGGCGGCGAGGCGCTGATGATCTTTCAGGGACCCGACGCCTACATCACGCCCAACTGGTATCCGTCCAAGACAGAAACCCAGAAGGTCGTGCCGACCTGGAACTACGCGGTCGTGCATGCCTACGGGGTGCCCGCGGTCATGCAGGACAAAGACTGGCTGCGCCGCCATGTCGGCGAGCTGACCGCGCAGCAGGAGACGAGCGAAGCGCGGCCGTGGGAAGTGTCGGACGCGCCCGAAAGCTACATCGACGTCATGCTGCGCGGCATCGTGGGCTTCCGCTTCGCCATCGGGCGGCTCGAAGGCAAGTGGAAGATGAGCCAGAACCGCGACATGAAGGATCGCGTCGGCGTCGTGAAGGGCCTGGGCGAACGCCATGCCGGCGACGACGCGGAAGTCGCCGGGCTCGTCCAGCGTCACGTCACGCCGGATCGCTGATCGATCGCGGGGCCGCCGATCACTCCGCCGCGACGCGCACCGTCGCGCTGCGGCTCGCGATCTCCGCCAGACACCTGGCGAGGCTCTCACCCTCCGGATCGACCAGCGCGGCCGCGCGCGCGCTCGCGATCGCGTCGGCGCCTTGCGCGAGCGGGATATGGCCGGCGAGGAGCGGGCGGATCACCTGCGCCTCGATGGTCTGATAGTTGGCCACGCCGCGCTGCCAGGTATCGCCATAGCCTTTGACCATGCGTGCGCATTCGGCGACCTCGACCGCGATGTCGGCGGAGGCGCGCGCGGCCTGCGCAATGAGGCCGAGCCATTGCTCGATCGCGGCCTGCTCCTGGGCGTAGCGGTAGCCGCGCGGCCGCCAGCGCTTGAGCCGGGCGAGGAGCCAGAAACGCAGATAGCCGGTGAGCGAGGTGCTCTCGATCTCCATGCCCCAATGCGGGCGCCATCCGCGCCGCGCGGCGCGCGCGAGGATCCATCGCGCCAGCCGGGGCGGCAGGATCTGGCACATCTCCTCGAGGCCGGGCTTGAGGAAATCGACGATCCGGAACGGCTCGGTGCTCCCAACGCCGATCTCCTGCCGGATGCGGGCGAAGCGCGCGGGCGCGATCTTGGCCTCGGCGACGCGGATCACGTCCTCGAAACTCATGCGCACCGCGAGATGGCGCGCGGTTTCGCGGACGAGCCGCCCGCCCGCATTGGCGCGCGCATCCGATTCAAGAATCGCCTTGAGCCGGTCGAAATAGAGTCCCGCATAGGCGGCGTCCTGGAAGGCTGCGGTGCGCCGCAGCCCCTCGGTCACGATCTCGCAGGCGGAGGCCGGCATGATCGCATTCGCCTCGGCCTCCAGACTCGCGACCGAGCGGGCGGCGCCCTGCCGGCGCTTGCCGTCGGGACGCGCGCGTGCGGCGGCGCCGGTCGCGGCCTGCATGCCCGCGCGAAAGCCCCGCAGGTTGGCGTCGACCGACTTGCCGTCCTGGCGGATTGCCGCCTCGAAGGCCGCCGCCGGGATCGGCAGGGCGTCCGCCGCCGCGATCGCGCCCAGCATGACCGCGTTGATCATGGCGCCGGTCTCCTTGGCGACCGCCTCCATGTCGAACAGCAGATGCCGTCGCGCCTGTGTCTCGATCGCCTTGACGAGCCGGCCCGTGTCGTAACGCCCGTCTCCCATCGCCATGCGCTCGGCGATCGCATAGGAAC
Source organism: Xanthobacteraceae bacterium (assembly GCA_036270895.1). Lineage (GTDB taxonomy): Bacteria > Pseudomonadota > Alphaproteobacteria > Rhizobiales > Xanthobacteraceae > JAVDCA01. Next base: position 1,501 of record DATBBS010000328.1, on the reverse strand, counting down.
GGTGGGTGGAGGCGATCATCGCGGTGCGGTCGGGCGTGACGAAGCCGTTGGCGATCGCCCGGCCCGCCTCCATGAGCTCGCTTGCCACCACGATGTCGACGTCGCCGCCGCCCGGCGTCAATGCCAGCACCGGACGCTTGTCGCCGAGCGCCGTAAAAGTCACCGGCATGATCTCGATATAATAGGTGGTGGCGCCGGTGCGCTGCGCGACCCCCGGGATCGACGTGCTCTGCACCGGGTAGCCTTCCGACGCGGCCGCCGACACGATCCAGTCGGTCAGCACGCCGCCGCCTTCGCCGCCGAGCGCGGCGATCAGCATAGCGATTGGGCGCGGCGTGGTCATGCCGCGGCCTGAGCGGCCGCGGCGGCCTGCTGGGCGGCCTTCTCAGGCCGGCCTCCGATCGGCAGCAGACGCCGGCGCAGCGCATGACGGAAGCGCTCGAGCCGGCTCGGATTCTTGACGATCTCGGCGCGATAGAAGGACGGGCAGAGCACGGCCGCATGCGCGACCTCGCCGCACAGCCCGCAGCCGACGCAGGATTCGATCACGGTCGCCACCGGATCGCTGCGCAGCGGGTCGGGGCTCGGCTTCAGCGTGAGCGAGGGGCAGCCCGACAGCCGGATGCAGGAATGGTCGCCGGTGCAGATCTCGTCATCGACGCCGTAGCGTGTCCTGACCACGCGCTCGCCGCGCTTGAGCTTGGCGGCATCCTCGGCGCGCACGCGGCGCTGGCGTGCGAGCTGGCATTCGCCGTCGGCGACGATCACCTTGAGGCCGCGCTCGGCCGAGCGCAGCGCGTCTTTCAGCGTCTCCGCCATCTTGGCGACCCCGTAGGTGCGCACCTTGCGCAGCCATTTGACGCCGACCGCCTTGAGCGTGGTCTCGATGTCCATGCCGGCGGCGCCGCCCTGCCGGCTCGACTTGCTGGAGGGCATGTATTGCAGGCCGGTCGCCGAGGTGTAGCCGTTCTGCATGATCACCAGCACGCCGTCGCCGCGGTTGAACAGGCTCGACGCGACGCCGGTGATCAGGCCGTTGTGCCAGAAGCCGCCGTCGCCCATGACCGCGATGGTGCGCTTCTCCATGTTGGGCCCGACACCGGCCGCGCTCGCGAGCGACATGCCGTAGCCGAGGATCGAATTGCCCATGCCGAAGGGTGGCAGCGTCGCGAAGCTGTGGCAGCCGATGTCGGTCGAGATATGGGTGGCGCCGATCTCGCGCTGCGCGAGCTTGAGGGCGGTGAATACCGGCCGTTCCGGGCAGCCGGTGCAGAAGGAGGGCGGGCGCACCGGCAATTCGCCGACCGCCGCTGCGGCGCCCGGCTTGTGCGCCGTGAGCTGGCGCTGGCGCGCCGCGACGGCGTCGGCGTCGACGCCCCCGGGCTTGACCTCGGCCACGAAGGCGGCGAGGCCGGCGAGCAGCACGTCGGAGGTATATTCTCCCGCCTTGGGCAGCATCCCCTTGCCGAGCACCCGGGTCTGGATGTCGGAACGGCGCAGC
>DATBBS010000327.1:0-3608 GCA_036270895.1 Xanthobacteraceae bacterium | reverse complement strand
CCGAGCCCTGAGGCCGGGCCGTTCCCGCGCCATCCGAGCCAGCTTTACGAAGCCGCGCTGGAGGGCCTGCTGCTGTTCGCCCTCATGATTGTGTTGGTGCGCACCGGCACTCTGAAGCGGCCGGGCCTCATCCTCGGCGCCTTCGCGATCGGCTACGCGGTGATGCGCTCCGTCTGCGAGCTTTTCCGCGAGCCCGACGCCCAGCTCGGCTTTCTGTGGGGCGACATGACCATGGGGATGCTGCTGTCCGTCCCCCTGCTGATCGCCGGGATCGGCTTGGTCGCCGTCGCGCTGCGACGCCAGCCCCTGGGCACCGCCTGATGGCCGGGCCAGCCGCCCCGCTCGAAACCGAGATCCGGCGGCTGATCGCACTCGCGGGACCGATGCCGGTGTCGCAATTCATGGCCCTGTGCCTCTGCCATCCGGTTCACGGCTACTACACCACCCATGACCCGCTCGGCAGCGACGGCGATTTCACCACATCGCCGGAGGTGAGCCAGATGTTCGGCGAGCTGCTCGGCCTGTGGGCCGCGGCGGTCTGGCACCAGATGGGCGCCCCGCCGCAGGTCCGCCTTATCGAGCTCGGCCCGGGCCGCGGCACCATGATGCTCGACATGCTGCGCGCCGCCCATGTGATGCCCGATTTTCGCAAGGCGGCCGCCGTGCATCTGATCGAGACCAGTCCGGCCCTGCTGCAGCGCCAGCGGGAGACCCTGGGAAAGGTCGACGTGACGATCGTGTGGCACGACGCGCTCGCCGACGTTCCGGACGGCCCGGCCATCATCGTCGCCAATGAATTCTTCGATGCGCTGCCGCTCAACCAGGCGGTCAAGCTGGAGGACGGGTGGCACGAGCGGGTCATCGCGCTCGACCCCAAGGGCAATCTCGTCTTCGCGGTCGGTCCCGAGCCCGTCAAGTTTTTCGAGCAGACCTTGCCGCTGCCGGCGCGCACCGCCGGGGTCGGCTCGATCTACGAGTGGCGGGGCGATAGCTACACGCTCGAGGTCGCGCGCCGCGTCGTGCGCGGGGGCGGCGGCGCGCTGATCATCGACTATGGCCACCTCGAGAGCATGGTCGGCGACACGTTCCAGGCGATGCGCGCGCGGCGCAAATCCGATCCGCTGACGGCGCCCGGCTTTTCCGACGTCACCGCCCATGTCGACTTCCAGGCGCTCGCCCAGGTGGCCGAAGGCATGGGAGTGCGCGTGCACGGACCGATCGACCAGGGGACGCTGTTGCGCCGCCTCGGTATCGAGCAGCGCGCCGCCAATCTCAAGAAGGTCGCCCCGCCCGACAAGGCGGCGGCGGTCGACCTCGCGCTCGCCCGGCTCACCGCCGGCGGCAAGACCGGCATGGGCAGCATGTTCAAGGCGATCGGCCTGTCCGCGCCGCAGCTCACGGCCCTGCCGGGATTCGACGTCTGATGCCGCCGGGAATGTTGCAGGCAAGGTCTCTCGCCGCCCTTCCCGGCATGCGCCACGCCTTCTTCACCCGCGACGGCGGCGTCTCGCAGGGCATCTATGCGAGCCTCAACGGCGGTGTCGGATCGGCCGATACGCGCGAGCATGTGGCGGAGAACCGCGCCCGCATGGCGGCCGCGCTCGGCGTCGGCCCCGAAGCGCTTCTGAGCGCCTACCAGATCCACTCGCCCGACGTAGTGGTGGCGGAGCGTCCTTGGACGCATGACGCGCGTCCGCGCGCCGACGCGATCGTGACGCGCGTGCCGGGGCTCGCGATCGGCGTCTCCACGGCCGACTGCGGTCCGGTGCTGCTCGCCGACGCGCAGGCGGGGGTCATCGGGGCCGCCCATGCGGGCTGGCGCGGCGCGCTCGCGGGCGTCACCGACGCGACCATCGTGGCGATGGAATGTCTCGGAGCCGCGCGCCAGCGCATCGTCGCGGCGCTCGGTCCGATGATCCATCAGGCGAGCTACGAGGTCGGCGCCGATCTGGTCGAACGCTTCGACGCCGCCGATCCGGCCAATGATCGCTTTTTCCGCCCCTCGGCCCGGGCCGGCCACGCCCTGTTCGACCTGCCCGGCTACATCGCGTCGCGCCTGACCGGCGCCGGGATTGCGGGCATCGAGGATCTGGACCGCTGCACCTATGCGGAGCCGGAGCGCTTCTTCAGCTTCCGGCGCACGACCCATCGGGGCGAGCCCGATTACGGACGTCACGTCAACGCGATCGCACTCGCCTAGGCGGCGCGCGCGCCCAAATCCTTCCGCATGGCTAACGATTGGTTTACGCGCTGGACCTCGGCGCCGATTGGGGTTACGAAATCGGGATCGGCCGAGCAGCCCAATACCACTGATACAGACACACGTGCCGACACCAAGGGCTGCCGCCGCGGGGGTGTGAATGGGGATGACGGGATGCGGGCGCGCCGTCGGCGCGCCGCGCCACGTGTGGCGGGCTCCCTTCGGGCTCGTGATGGCGGGACTGTTCGGCCTATGCGTGTCCGGCTGTACCACGGCGCCGCAGGGGCCGACGCCGGTCGCGATGACGCGCGGCCCGACGGTCGCCTTCGAGTCGATCGACGGCCCGCCCGAAAGCATTTTCCGCAAGCTGGTGCAGGATCTGAACGACGAGGCCACCACCCGCCAGGTCGCGGTGGTGTCGCGCGACGCGCCCGCCCAATTCCGCGTGCGCGGCTACGTGGCGGCGCTGGTCGAGAAACGCCGCCGCACCGTGATCGCGTGGGTGTGGGACGTTTACGATGCCGACCAGCGGCGGGCCATCCGCCTCACCGGCGAGGAGCCGGCGGGCGCCTCCGGCCGCGGCACCTGGGCGGCCGCCGACGATGCGCTGCTGCGGCGGATCGCAAAGAGCGGCATCGAGCGGCTGGCGGCGTTTTTGGCGACGCCCCCCGCGCAGCCGCCCGCCATCCCGGAAGAACGCGGCCCCGCCGTCGCGGCCGCGGATGACGCAACGCCCGATTCCGCCAAAATCCTGCGCATCCTCACGGCCGCAACCGAGGCGCGTGCCGACAACGCCTCGCCCGGCTCCGGGGCGCTGCCGCAACGGAATGACGTTGCGGCGGCGCTCGCCTTTTCGACCGATGGCCGTTAAGCCCTCGGCCGGCCCGCCAGCCGAGCCGCGAAAAACTCCCGGGACAATGATTTCGCTCGTATTGCCAGTCGCATGCGCTCCTTGATATCACGGCGCCGCGCGGCAGCGTGTCCTGCTGTGGCGCAATCGTCTCGTTGATTGGCGGCATTTTCCGCGGAAAACGGGGCCATCCCGGACCTAGGTCCGGGACCGGCTTTTTTCCGGAAAATGCTCTTGGAGGTGGGCATGGCGGGCAAGAACGGGGCGATCAAGCTCGTCGCCGGCACCTCGAATCCGCGCCTCGCCGAAGCCATGGCGACCCACCTGAAGATCCCGCTGGCGAAAGCCGTCGTGCGCCGCTTCGCCGACATGGAGATCTTCGTCGAGATTCTCGAGAATGTGCGCGGCGCCGATGTTTTCGTGGTCCAGTCGACGTCCTATCCGGCGAACGACCACATGATGGAGCTCCTGATCATCATCGATGCGCTCAGGCGCTCCTCGGCGCGGCGCATCACGGCGGTGGTGCCGTATTTCGGCTATGCCCGGCAGGACCGCAAG
>DATBBS010000326.1:0-11763 GCA_036270895.1 Xanthobacteraceae bacterium | reverse complement strand
GCCCGGGAAGGCCAGAGGCTCGCCTGGATCAAGCCCAATCGGCTCAAGGAATATCCGATGCCGCCTGCCGACGTGCCGTTGATCTCGCATCTGATGACGTTGCTTTAATGATGACCGCAAGGACAGGAGCCGAGGACAGCGCCATGACCTCATTTGGATTTCTCCGCAGCGCGGCGGCCCGCAGCCTCGGCCGCTTCCTCGCCGACCGGCGTGGCACGACCGCGATCGAATACGGTCTCATAGTGACGCTGATCGCGGTGGCGATCATGTCGACCGTCTTCGCGATGGGCGAAGGCATCAAGACGACGCTTTACGGCACGATCAGCAATGCGCTCGCGTCGATGTGAGCGGGCGCGTAGCGAATAGACCGTCGCCTGTTCAGTTCGCGATTCGCTACTCGCCTCGTCCCGGCTTCTCGCCGGCCGACATTTCCTTGGCCCCCAGCGCGTCGGCCAGCCTCGCCTTGGCGGAGCCCGGCTTGAGCGGCTGCTGCTGGCCCGGGTCCGGCGCCCAGCCCGACAGCCAGACGATCTCAAAGCTCGCGCGAATGCGGCCATCGGCATCGGAAAAGCGCGCCGCGTAGACCTCCGCCATCCGCATCAGCGTGGCGCGCTTGAGCGGCCTGCGCCGGCGGTCGCTCAGCGCATTGGTGGCCCCCATGCGCCGCAAATCATGCATCAGCCCGAATGGCGAGGCGTAGCGCACCGTGATGCGGTCGACGTCGGCGACCGGCAGCGCGAAACCGGCGCGCCCCAACAGCGCGCCCATCTCGCGCATGTCACCGAAGGGCGCCACGCGCGGCGACAGGCCGCCTTCGGTCTCCACCTCGGCGGCCGCGAAGCTCTGGCGCAGCTCGGTCAAGGTCTCGCCGCCCAAGAGCGCGGCGAGGAAAAGCCCGTCGGGCTTCAGCGCGCGGCGCACCTGCAGGAGCGTGCCGGGCAGATCGTTGACCGACTGCAAGGCCAGCCCCGACACCACGAGATCGAGTGAAGCCTCGGCGAAGGGCAGCGCCTCCTCGTCGGCTACGAGCTTCGGGCCATCGTGATCCGCCAGATTTTGCTCGCTCGCGTCGACCGCCACCAAGGTGCCGACCCGCCCCGCGAGCGCGCGCCGCACGGCCCCGGTCGGCGAAGCGAGATCGGCGGCGAGCCCGAACGGGCGCAGCACCGCCGCCAGGCGGTCGGCGAACTCGCCGGCCACCCGGTCGATCAGGAATGTGGCGGGCCCGAGCGCGCGCGCGCGGCGGCGGCGCCGGCGCAGCATCAAGCGGTCGAAGATCTGTGGGGGCGACATCCGTCAAGTCTACTTGAACCGCCCCCCGCGGGGGAGAGCGTCCGCGCCGGGCGCGGCGTGCGGCCTCGCGCGTCCGCAACAGTCCGTGCCGCTGCTCAATCAGGCAGCGCGGACCGTCGTCAGGAACTTGCCCATCTCCAGTTTCAGGCGGCTGCTCTCGTTGGCAAGCGACTGCGCCGAGGACAGAACTTGCGACGAGGCCGCGCCGGTCTCGGCCGCGCCGCGGTTGACGTCGGTGATATTGGTTGCGACCTGATTGGTGCCCGCCGCCGCCTGCTGCACGTTGCGGGTGATCTCCTGGGTCGCCGCCCCCTGCTCCTCGACCGCGGACGCGATGGTGGTGGCGATCTCGGAAATCCGCCCGATGGTGCCGCCGATCTCCTTGATGGCGACGACGGACTCCTGCGTCGCCGCCTGCATCTCGGCGATCTGACTGCTGATCTCGTTGGTGGCCTTGGCGGTCTGGCTGGCCAGCGCCTTGACCTCCTGCGCCACCACCGCGAAGCCCCGGCCGGCCTCGCCCGCGCGCGCCGCCTCGATTGTGGCGTTGAGCGCCAGAAGGTTGGTCTGCTCCGCGATGGTGGTGATGAGCTGGGTCACGTCGCCGATGCGGTTGGCGGCCGCCGCCAGCTTGGTGATGCGGGCGTCGGTGTTCTGGGCCTGGCCCACGGCTTCGTTCGAGATCCGGCTCGACTCCTGCACCTGCCGGCCGATCTCGCCGACCGAAGCCGCCATCTCCTCGGTCGCCGAGGCGACCGACTGGACGTTGGTGGAGGCCTCTTCCGATGCGGCCGCCACCACGACGGCGAGCTTTTGGGTGGTGTCTGCGGTTTTGGTCAAGGTGGTGGCCGAGGCCTCGAGCTCGGTCGAGGCGGAGGACACGGTCTGGACGATGTCGCCGACCGCGGCCTCGAATTCGTCCGCAAGCTTCTGCATGTCGGCCTTGCGCTGGGCGGCAGCACGCTTGTCGACTTCCACTTTTTCGTCCGCTTCCTGGCGCGCCTTCTCCCCGGCCTTGACCTTGAAGGTCTCGACCGCCTGCGCCATCTCGCCGACCTCGTCCTTGCGGCCGAGGCCCGGCAACACGACCTCGAAATTTCCGTCGGCGAGCTTTTTCATGGCCGAGGTCAAGGCCGACAAGGGTCTCGATACGGCCCGGCCGATCAGGAAGGCGAGCGCGGCAACGCCAAAAATGACGGCCAGAATAGCGATCTGCATATTCAGCGTGGTGCCCTGGCGCGAGGCGGTTTCGGCTGTCGCGGTTTCGATCCGGGCATTTTCCACCTGCTTCGTGACCGCCTCCAGGACGGGCTCGACGGTCTGGTAGGCGTCGGACAACGCCTTTTGCTCGCGCACGATCTCCTGCGCGGTGTCCATCCACGCAAAGAAGTCGCGCTGATAGGCCGCGAGCTTCTGGGTCATGCCCGCCCTGGCGGCCGCGGGAAGGCCGGCGATCTGGGCGGTGAACTCGGCCGCGCGCTTCTTCATGTCCTCGCCCGACTTCACGTCGCCGCGCAACATGAAGTCCTTCTCGTGGCGCCGCATCATCAGCATCGTGACCGCGAGATGCTGGTCCTCGACATCCTTCAGTGCGGTCTCCATGTCATGCACCGAGGTGCGCAGGGCTCCCTCCAGGCCGGAATTCTCATCGAGACCGAGCTTGACGCGCGCCTTCTCGATCGCGGCGAAATGAGTCGCGTAGCTTTCAAAACCCGCCCGGATCCCACTCGTCTTTTGCGCCAGGTCGCTCCCCCCACCGGCCTGCACCCGGCGCTCCAACTCGGCGAGGTCGTTGGCGACCTGCTTGGTCAGCTCGGCGTGCCGCTTGGCATATTTCGCATCCTTGCGCAGCAGAAAATCCTTCTCGGAGCGACGAACCTCGAGCATCCCCACGAGGACTTGGTTGGTCTCGCGATAGATCGCCGCCGAGCCCTCGGCAGCCATCCGCAAGCGCTCCTGGGTGGCGCTCCCGACCAGATAGATGCCGCCGACGATCGCCAGGCCGACGACGCCGAGGACGCCGATGGCCGCGATCTTGTGGCTCAGACGCAGACTTAGCTTCATGAGATCAATCCGTGTGAACATCGAGGGAGTGCTGTCGAAGACGAGCTGCGGCCTTGCCGCACGCCCCAATCACACTCGGGGCGGCGTGCTGAACGAGTGGTTAATTCCGGTTCGTCTTACGGTTAGATCGCGCCGGCACACGGTTAGCTTGCGGGACAAGGCGCGGTGTCTCCCTACGTCAACCCGCGCCGGCTTTTTCGACCGCAAGCGATGTGAGGCGCGGGCGTCGACGTGACGCTTCACGCCCGGTCCAACCGCGCGCCGCCATCGGCGCGGACGACGTCCCGATCCTCAATCCGGCTTTCCGGGCGCCGGCGTACTTCCGGTAAGCTCGAAGCCGGTGTCACCCCGACTCAAGCCGGCAAGGTCGCCGGCGAGGCGCTCCACGATTTGCGGCGAGGGAAAGAACTTCGCGAGTTCGCCGCGCGGGTCGTCGCGCCAGGCCGCATTGAGGGCGAACAACCGGGCAAGCTCGCGCGCGGCCTTGGCGCGATCACCGGCCTTTTCGGCCGTCACCGCGCGGGCCAGCAATCCGAGCGGAAACCTGTCATCGGTGATCTGGCGTGCATGGAACGACGCCGTCTTGTCGTGGCCGGTAAGATGGGCGGCAAGAAACAGCGCGAAATTGGCCCTGATGGAGGGAGCCTTGCGGTTCTCGAAAAAACGCCGCAACAGCGCACTGCCCTTGTCGATCTCGCCCATGAATACGAGGCGCGTTCCGTAGTCGCCCGCCGTATACATATCGTAGGGATTGAGCGCGACCGCCCGGTCGCCCTGCTTCACCGTCTGGGCAAGCTCGCCACGAAAGAAATGAGTCCCCATCAGAGCCTGGTGCGCGCGTGCGCTTTCCGGCTTCAGGGCGACCGCCCGCTGGGCAGCCGCGAGCGCGCGTTCGAGCGCCGGCTCATCGCCTCCGCTGGCACGGAAATCAAACGCGTATTCGCGGAAATAAAGCGTCGACAGCGCGGCGAAGCCCGCTGCGAAACTCGGGTCGGAAGTCGTCGCCGGCAGGAGACAGCCACGCACTTGATCGTCCTTGACGGCGTCGTAGCGCGGCCATGCTTCGAAAGCGTCGAGCAGGCACGCATATCGCGGGTCGAGACGACCGGGTGTCGTGCGCTTCTCCCTCTCGCGCGCATAGATGGCGCCGTAGGGTTGCGCGAGCGCGGTCGCGAGCTCCCGTATGATTTCGTCTCTGCCGACACGCGATCCGTCGAAGCTTTCCGACCATGCGACGGTCCCTTCGCGCAGGTCGACGAGCCGAAAGCCGAATTTGATTCCGCCGTCGTCGGCGTATTCGGCCGTCGTCGCGAGTTCGTACAGGCTGCGCTCTCCAGGCCCCATGAGCGAGGTCGTGTCGGTGCTGCCGGCGCGCGCATTGGGTGCCGAGCTGACCTCGATCTCGTCGAATCGGGCGAGCGCGTCGACGAGCATGTTGTGCAACAGGAAAATGCCGTCCGCCGCCGCGGGCGGAGCGCCGATCACCACGAAAGGCGGCACATAAACCATCGGCATGCCAAAACCGGATTGCCGGACGGATGCACCCGGACCGACGCCGGCAGCGCGGAACACAGCCGATGTGCCGTCTCTCGCCGCCGCGGTCGCGGTGCGATCGGATGAGCCGGTGACGTCCGCGTGGCGTGGCGGATGCATGACGACGCCCAAACCGACGACGACGACGGCGAGCGTCGTGGCGAGAACCGCGGAGCGCCCGCGGCCTTTGCGCAGCCAGCCTGAGCGCGGAACCGCGACGTCGGGTGCGGTCGATCGGGTCGCCGCGCGCAGGGTGAAGGTCGGCACATAGGTTCCTACCGGCAGCGCGATGACGACCGGATCCTTGGCGCCCGCGTAATAGTTGTCGAGCGCGCGGCGCAACCGGCCGGCCTCAACCCGCACGATCGGATCGCTCTGCGGATCGAAATCCTCGCCGCGACCGAAGGCCTCGACCCCGATCGTATAACCCTTGATGCGATCGGCCTGCCCCGCCAGGGCCGCGTCGACCACAAAACGCAAGAAAGCGGCAAGTTGGGGGGAGGCCTGAAAACCGGGGCTAGCGAGGACCCGGTCAACGGCGGCGCGGCAGTCTTCAGGCGTGGGCGGAGGGTTATGCACCCCAGTTCGCACTTAGTGATCCGATCATTTGCGCGAATCGCAGCAGCGCTAAATTACAGCCTGCATGAGCTATCACAAAGGCCATCGCGGCGTGATCGATGTATATTAAAGTATATAACTAGTGAGAGCGCTGCGTGATAACTGTCGATGATATCAGCCGTCATGGTTCCTCGACTGTCCGGACACACCGAACTAACATTTCAGCTGGTCCAGCCCATCCCTGCCGACATCAGCTGCCAGTGGCGCCGCGCGGGCGGGCGCCGCGTGATTGAGCGCCGAGCGCGATCGAGCTAGCTTTACGGCGTGCCAGTTCAGTCCGACACCGCGTCACCCCGCGTCTCGCGCCTCGCGCGATTTCTGGCGCCTGTCCGCTCCGCCTGGCGCGCCCCTTGGCGCTTCGCCCTCGATCTCGGCTTGCCGCCGCTGTGTCCGGCCTGCCGTGGGCTCCTGGGCAATGACGGCGGCCTGTGCGCGGCGTGCTGGTCGAAGCTCTCTTTCATCGCACCGCCCTATTGCGAGCGACTCGGCACGCCCTTCGGCTACGATCCGGGTCCCGGCGTGCTGTCGACGGAAGCGGTCAGCCATCCGCCGGCTTTCGGTCGCGCCCGCGCGGCCGTGCGCTACGACGACGTCGCCAGCGCGTTGGTCCACGCACTCAAATATGGCGACCGGCTCGACCTCGCCCCCACCATGGGGCGCTGGATGGCACGGGCCGGACGCGAGCTCACCGAGGGCGCCAGCGCCCTCGTGCCGGTGCCGCTGCACTGGCGCCGGCTATGGGCACGCCGCTTCAATCAGGCGGCGGCGCTCGCCCGCGTGATCTCCGACGCGAGCGGCGTGCCGGTCCTCGACGACGCGCTCGAGCGCATGCGCGCCACGCGCCAGCAGGTCGGTCTTGCCAAGACCGAGCGGGCCACCAACGTCCAGGGCGCCTTCCGGGTGCCGGACGCCAAGCAGGCCAGCGTCATCGGAAAGCGGCTGGTGCTGATCGATGACGTGCTGACCTCGGGCGCAACCGTCGACACCTGCACGCGCGCGCTGTTGCGGGCGGGCGCCGCCCAGGTCGACGTGCTGGTCTTCGCCCGGGTTGTCGACCCGCTGCGAGCCCCCATATAGTGTATTCACCGCGTTCCCCACCGCCAGGAGTTGAAGCTTTTGCCATGGCCTCGGTCGAGGTTTACACGACACCCTATTGTCCCTATTGCGTGGCCGCGAAGGACCTGCTGCGCAGCAAGGGCGTGGATTTTGTCGAGATCAACGTTGCCGGCGACCGCGACCTACGCGCCAAGATGGTGGCGCGCGCCGGCGGGCGCATGACCGTGCCGCAGATCTTCATCGGCGAGACGCATGTGGGCGGCTGCGACGACCTTTACGCGCTCGATGGCGAAGGCGGGCTCGACGCGCTGCTCGCGCGCTGACTGAAGGCGACCGACATGGCCAAAACAACAGGCAACAACGCGAATTTCCGGGTCGGCCTGATCCAGATGCGCTCAGGCCGCGTCCCGCAACAGAATATCGACGCGGCCGCCAGGCTGATCGACGAGGCCAAGGCGGCCGGCGCCGATTACGTGCAGACGCCCGAAATGACCAACATCATGGAGATCAGGCGCGAGAGCCTGTTCGCGGCGCTCGCCCCGGAGGAGACCGACGCGTCGCTCGCCGCCTTCCGCGAGACCGCGCGCCGGCACCGGTTGTGGGTCCATGTCGGATCGCTGGCCATCAAGGTCTCGCCCGACAAGGCGGCCAACCGTTCCTTCCTGATAGACCCCAAAGGCGAGATCGTCGCGCGCTACGACAAGATCCACATGTTCGACGTCGACCTCGCGGACGGCGAGACCTATCGCGAATCGCGCAGCTACCGGGCGGGCGAAGCCGCGGTGGCGGTCGACCTGCCGTGGGGGCGGCTCGGCCTCACGGTCTGCTACGACCTGCGCTTCCCGGCGCTGTATCGCGCGCTGGCCGAGGCCGGCGCTTCCTTCCTGGCGATTCCCGCCGCCTTCACGCGCCAGACCGGCGAGGCGCATTGGCACGTCCTGATGCGCGCCCGCGCGATCGAGAACACCAGTTATGTGATCGCCGCCGCGCAAGGCGGGAAACACGAGAACGGGCGCGAGACTTTCGGCCATTCGCTCGTCGTCGATCCCTGGGGCCGCATCATCGCCGAAGGCGGCACCGAGCCCGGCGTCGTTATGGCGGAGATCGATCTCGCCGACATCTCGACGGCGCGCGCTCGCATTCCCTCGCTCCAGCATGGGCGGCGCTTCGAGGTGATCGCGCCGACGGCGGAACCGGCGCATCTGCACGCGGTCGGGAAGATTTCATGATCCGCTACACCCTGGTGTGCGAGCGCCAGCACGATTTCGAAAGCTGGTTTGCGAATTCCGCCGCCTACGACAAGCAGGCGAAACGCGGGCTCGTCGCATGCCCGATCTGTGGCTCGAGCAAGGTCGAGAAGGCCATCATGGCGCCGCGGCTCGCCCGCTCCGACAAGCGGATCGACGTGCCGCCGACGCCGCCGGCCGCACCCGTGCCTGCCGCCGACACCCCCGCGCCGGTCGCCATGGTGTCGCCGCAGGAGCGCGAGCTCCGCAGCAAGCTCAGGGAGCTGCGCGACCACCTCACCAAGAATGCGGAGAATGTCGGCCGCAAGTTTCCCGACGAAGCGCGCAAGATGCATTACGGCGAGATCGAGCACCGCTCGATCTACGGCGAAGCCTCGCCCCAGGAAGCGAAAGACCTCCACGAGGAGGGCATCGAGTTCCATCCGCTGCCGGTGCTGCCCGACGAGCACAATTAGGGGAAGCGGTCGGGTCCGCCCGCCGGCGCATTCTCGGGTCACTTCGAAACCACGCGCTCTGTCATGGCCGGGCTTGTTCCGGCCGTCCACGCCTTTGTTCTCGCGGGTGCACCAAGACGTGGATGCCCGGGACAAGCCCGGGCATGACGGAATCCGTGAGTCAATCCGGAACGATAACGCTCAATACGCCCAGATCAGCAGCGCGACGCCGGCGACGATCAAGGCGATGCCGGCGCCTTCGCGCGCGCTCGTCGGCTGCTTGAACACGAAACGCGAGATCGCCTGCGCGAACAGCACCTCGACCAGCGCCAAGGTGCGCACGCTCGCGGCCGTCGCGGTGGCGAAACCGAGAAACCAGAATTGCGACGCGAGCGCCCCCATGAAGCCGGCGAACAACGAGGGCCGCCAGGCGCGGAAGATCGCCGCCAGCACCGCCCGGTCGCGGACCAGGAGATAGCCGGTGAGCAGCGCGGTCTGGACCGCGAGCCCGACCACCACCGTATAGGTGGCGGCCATCACATAATCCGGATCACGCAGGCTGAGGATCGCGCCACGATAGCCGATCGCGGAGAGTGCGAAGCAGCCGCCGGCCGCCAGCCCGAGCACCGTCGGCTTGATCCCGCCCCCGGCGGCGCCGCCCTTGAGCGACATCACGACGACGCCGGCGGTCGCGATCAGGATCGCAGCCCCCATGGCGAGCGTGACGTGATCGCCGAGGAAGACGAGGCCGAACAGCGCGACCTGGATCGGCTCGGTCTTGATATAGGCGATGGCGACAACAAACGAGCGCTCCCCCATGGCGGCCAGCATCAGCGCGGTCGCGGCGATCTGCATGAGCGCGCCGTCGAGCACCCAGGGCCAGAAATTCGCGCCCGGCCGCGGCAACGCCGCGCCGGTGACGAGGACGACGCCGGCGAGGAACAGCAGCGCGAAGGGAAAGCCGAACAGGAAGCGCACATGGGTGGCGCCGACCGTGCCGAGCTTGACGGTCAGCTCGCGCTGCGCCGCATTGCGCGCGGTCTGCGCCGCGGCCGCGATGACGGTGAAGACGGCCCACAGCCAGGGGATCGTGGTCACGGTCCGCCTCCCCGCGCATGCGCGCCTCTCAACACGTGACTCGTCATGCTCCGCGAAAGCGGAGCATCCAGCACGCCAGGGCAGTTGCGGTTGGGCATGAGCGCGGCAACGATCGCCATGATTACTGGATCGCCCGCTTTCGCGGGCGATGACGGCCTGGGACGATCATTGCGCCCGCTCCGCGGTGAGCATGTAGTTGACGTCCATGTCCGACGCGAGACGCCACTGGTCGGAGAGCGGATTGTAGACGACGCCGGTCTCGTCGATCACCCGCAACCCGCCGAGCTCGAGCGCGATCTCGAGCTCGTTGGGGGTGACGAACTTGTCCCATTGATGGGTCCCGCGCGGCAGCCAGCGCAGAATATATTCGGCCCCCACGATCGCGAGCGCGAAGCTCTTGAGCGTGCGGTTGAGGGTGGCGGCGATCATCAGCCCGCCGGGCTTCACCATGGCGGCGGTCAACCGCACGAACAGATTGACGTCGGCGACGTGCTCAACCACCTCCATGGCGAGCACGATGTCGAAGCGTTCGCCGGCCGCGGACAGATCCTCGGCGGTGGCCGCCCGATAGTCGATGGCCAGTCCATTGTCGGCCGCGTGCAGCCGCGCCGCCGCGATATTGGGTTGCGCCGGATCTGCGCCTACGAGTTCGGCCCCGAGCCGGGCGAGCGGCTCCGACAGGATGCCGCCGCCGCAGCCGATGTCGAGAACGCGCAGGCCCGCCAGGCAGTCGAGGCGCCTGGCGTCGCGCCCGAATCGCCGGCAGGCGGCATCGCGGATATAGCCGAGGCGGACCGGATTGAACTTGTGCAGCGGCGCCATCTTGCCGCGCGGATCCCACCACTCGCCCGCCAGCGCCGCAAAGCGCGCGACCTCGGCGTCGTCGACCGTGGGGGCGCCCGCAGGCGATCTGTCGCTGGCCATCGGTAACACTCCATTAACCCTCTGGGTTCGCAACCATACCGGGCGACGGTGGTTGCAGCCCCGGCACCCCCCCGTTATGTATACGCGCCTTTTCGGGCCGGCGCGCGCCGTCTACTCGCGCCCGCCACGCAGGCAACGCATGGGGAGCACCGAGACCCGAGATGGCCCGGCTGGTGATGAAATTCGGCGGGAGCTCGGTGGCGGATATCGAGCACATCCGCAACGTGGCGCGCCACGTCAAGCGCGAGGTCGACGCCGGGCACGAGGTCGCGGTGGTGGTCTCCGCCATGGCGGGCACCACCAACCGGCTGGTCGAGTGGTGCCGCGAAGCCGCGCTCCTGCATGACGAACGCGAATACGACGCCGTGGTGGCGTCGGGCGAGCAGGTCACGTCGGGGCTGCTCGCGATCGCGTTGCAACAGATGGACGTCAAGGCGCGCTCCTGGCAGGGCTGGCAATTGCCGATCAAGACCTCGGACGCCCATGGGTCGGCCCGCATCCTCGACATCAACGGCGACGAGCTGGTCCGGCGCTTCAAGGCGTGCGGCGAGGTGGCGGTCATTGCCGGCTTCCAGGGCGTGCACCCGGAGACCGGCCGCGTCACCACGCTCGGGCGCGGCGGCTCGGACACCTCGGCGGTCGCCATCGCGGCCGCCATCCGCGCCGAGCGCTGCGACATCTACACCGACGTCGACGGGGTCTACACCACCGACCCGCGCGTGGTGCCCAAGGCGCGCCGGCTCGCCAAGATCGCCTTCGAGGAGATGCTCGAAATGGCCTCGCTCGGCGCCAAGGTGATGCAGGTGCGCTCCATCGAGCTCGGCATGGTTCACCAGGTGCGGATCTTCGTGCGCTCCTCCTTCGACAAGCCCGAGGACATCGATCCCCACACCTCCCCTCCGGGAACCCTCATTTGCGACGAGGCGGAAATCATGGAACAGCAGGTCGTCACCGGCATCGCCTTCTCCAAGGACGAGGCGCAGATCGCCATCCGCCGGGTCCAGGACAAGCCGGGGGTCGCCGCCTCGATCTTCGGCCCGCTGGCCGAAGCCAACATCAATGTCGACATGATCGTGCAGAACGTCTCGAGCGACGGGGCGACGACCGATCTCACTTTCACGGTTCCGGCGGCCGACTATGAGCGCGCCAAGGGCACGATCGACAAGGCGCGCGGCCAGATCGGCTATGAACGGCTCGACACCGCGACCGACGTGGCCAAGATCTCGGTCATCGGGATCGGCATGCGCAGCCATGCGGGCGTCGCCGCCAATGCGTTCCGGGCGCTCGCCGAGCGCGGCATCAATATCCGCGCCATCACGACCTCTGAAATCAAGTTTTCGCTGCTGATCGACGCCGCCTTCACCGAGCTTGCGGTCAGGACCCTGCATTCGCTCTACGGGCTCGACAAATAGCGTCGGCCCGCGCCGCCGGCTTGGCCGCGCGGGCGGGTCTCTCGGGCGTTTTGCCCGCCACGACCGGCCGCTCGCAGCGCACAC
>DATBBS010000325.1:0-3557 GCA_036270895.1 Xanthobacteraceae bacterium | reverse complement strand
ACCGAGGATACGGTCATCAGCGAAAAGCAGCCCGCCCCCACCGGTGCGCCGGCGGCCAACGCGGCCGCCCCCAAGGTGCTCGAGGCGTCTTATCGCAAGCCCTATATCGCGCATGGCTCGATCGGTCCGTCTTGCGCCCTGGCCGAGTTCAAGGACGGCAAGATGACGGTGTGGACCCATTCGCAGGGCGTGTTCCCCAACCGCGGCAACCTGGCGGATGCGCTCGGCATGAAGCCGGCGGAGGTTCGCTGCATCCATGCTGAAGGCTCGGGCTGCTACGGCCACAATGGCGCCGACGACGTGGTGCTCGACGCCGCGCTGCTGGCGCGCGGCGCGCCCGGACGTCCGGTGCGGCTGCAATGGATGCGCGACGACGAGTTCGGGTGGGAGCCCTATGGCCCCGCCATGGTGATGAAGGCGAAAGGTTCGGTAAGCGAGGGCCGCATCGTCGATTGGAACTACGAGGTCTGGAGCAACACCCATTCGATGCGGCCGGAGCCGGGCGGCGTCAATCTTTTGGCGGCGTGGTATCTGGCCGACCCCAAGAAGCCGGGGCCGCCGCGCAACATCCCGCAGCCTGCCGGCGGCGGCGACCGCAACGCGGTTCCACTCTATGACTTTCCACGCCAGCGGGTGGTCAATCACCTGATCAAGGAGATGCCGCTGCGGGTGTCGGCGCTGCGCACGCTCGGCGCCTATGGCAACGTCTTCGCGGTCGAGTCTTTCATGGACGAGTTGGCGCTCGCGGCCGGAGCCGATCCGGTCGCGTTCCGGCTGGCCCATATGACCGATCCGCGCGCCCGCGCGGTGATCGAGGCGGCTGCTACGAAAGCCAACTGGAAAAAGGACCAGAGCGGCGGGGAGGGCCGCGGACGCGGCATCGGCTTTGCCAAGTACAAGAACCTCGCCACCTATGTGGCGGTGGTGGTCGACGTCGAGGTCGACCGCGCGAGCGGCAATGTGCGGGTGCCGCGCGCCTATGCGGCGGTCGATTCCGGGTTGATCATCAATCCCGACGGACTGGTCAACCAGATCGAGGGCGGCATCATCCAGTCGACGAGCTGGACCCTCAAGGAGGCGTTGAGGTTCAATCCGGAAGGCATCTTGTCGCATGACTGGCTGAGCTATCCGATCCTCACCATGACGGAGGTCCCGAAGATCGAGATCGAGCTGATCAACCGTCCGACCGAGCGTTCGCTCGGCGCCGGGGAGGCCTCGCAAGGCCCGACGGTGGCGGCGATCGCCAACGCTTTCACGCATGCGACCTCGAAGCGCCTGCGCGATCTCCCGCTGGCGCCTGCCCGCGTCAAAGCGGCCCTTGGATAAGGCGCCCGTTTACTCTAAGCCAGCCGCACGGTCCGCCGGTTTCGACACCCGAGCGCGGCGGACCGGGCGGTTTTTTTTCGCCGATGCGCATGATCTCCAGAGCCTGCACGGACCGGTTCCGGGCTTCTCGGACAGCTTCATGCGCCCGCGCAAAAGCGCAATGAACGGGAGTTCCATATGGCTGGCGGCGACAAGGAAGGTTCCCGAGGGCCCTTGATGGGTCGCAGGGCGGTTTGTGAATGGATCGTGCTGGCGCCCCTGTTGGTTGCGGGTGCGACGCTGGCGGCGCCGCAAATGGCCAGCGCGCAGGCCAAATATCCCGAGCGCCCCGTTCGCATCATCGTGCCGTTCGGAGCCGGCGGGGTCGCCGACATCACGACGCGGCTGGTGGGCGAGAAGCTCGGCAACAAGCTCGGGCAGCGCTTCGTGATCGAGAATGTTCCGGGCGCCGGCGGCATCTCGGCCGCGCGCGCCGCCCTCGCGGCCCCGGCGGACGGCTATACCATCACGCTCCTCACCAACGGCACGGCGATCAGCGTCCCGCTGTTCAAGAGCCTGCCTTTCGATCCGCTCAAGGATTTCGTTCCGATTTCGAGCGTCGGCTATTTCGACTGCGTGTTCGTCGCCAATGCGACATCGGACATCAAGACGATGGCGGATTTCGTCCAGGCCGCGAAGGCGAAGCCCGGCGTCATCAACATGGGAACCATCAATGTCGGCAGCACCCAGAACCTGTCGGCGGAACTCCTGAAATCGACGGCGGACATCAATTTCGTCATCATTCCGTTCCGTACCACGCCGGAAGCGGTCGTCGCGCTGTTGCGCAACGACATCCAGATGGTGGTCGATTTCCCGGCGGCGCTGCAGGCCGGCCTGTCGGACCACAAGCTCACCGCCGTCGCGGCGACCGGGCCGGTGAGCGCCAAGTCCCTGGGCGTGCCGACGGTCGCGCAGGCCGGCATTGCCGGCTATGAGGTGACGTCGTGGAACGCGCTCTATGCGCCGGCCGCGACCCCCAAGGAGGCTATCGAGGTCCTCAATCGCGCGCTTCGCGAGGTGCTGGCGGATCCCGATCTGAAGCGGCGCGCCCTGGATCTCGGCATCGATGCCCGGGCGGCGGGCGCGGCCGAGATGGACGCCCAGATGCGCGGCGACATCGACAAATGGTCCAAGGTGATCGCGCACGCGAATATCCCGAAGCTCTGAGCGGGTTTTAGCGTGGCCTGGTCGGAGCCGCTCTCGCTCTATTGCGAGCGGGTCGACGCGTCGTTTTGGGCCGAGCCCGTCAATGCGCTCACCAATCTCGCATTTCTGGTCGCGGCCGTTGCGGCCTATGCGACGTGGCGGCGCAGCAAGGCGCGTGATCCCTTTGGGCTGGCCCTGATCGGCGTCACCGTTGCGATCGGGCTCGGCTCGTTCGCGTTCCACACGCTGGCGACGCGCGGCGCCGCGCTGCTCGACGTGATCCCGATCGCAATCTTCGTCTACGGCTATCTGTTATTTGCGCTGCGACGGATCATTCGGCTGGCGGCCGGTCCGGCGCTCGCCATCATGGCGATTTTCGCGCTGGCGTCGCAGGCCGTCTCCTACGCGTTGCCGGCGGGTACGCTCAACGGCTCGGGCGAGTATCTGCCGCCGCTCGCCGCCCTCATGGCGGTCGGACTGGCGACGCGCCCGATCGCACAGCGGCGCCTCATCCTGAGCGCGGGCGCGATTTTCACCTGCTCGCTTTATTTGCGCACGCTGGACCGTGAGGCCTGCGCGCTGTTTCCGCTCGGCACCCACTTCCTGTGGCACCTGCTCAATGCGGCGGTGCTCTATCTGCTGCTGCGCTCGGCGATCGCGACGCGCACTCACATCCCGTCGTAAAGCCACGCCATGCCGTCATAGGACTGTTCGGGGCTACGGCCGTGCAGCGCGTTGTAGCGCAATTCGGCCGCGACCCCGCTGGCGTGGTAGAACTCGCCATAGACGCGCGCCATGATCTGCGTGCGCCCGGTGCGCAGGTAGCGTTGCTGCTGATAGGCCCGAAAGGCCGCCGGCACATCGTCGGGCGCCGCCGCGAGCTTTTCGGCGAGGCACACCGCGTCCTCGGTCGCCATGCAGGCGCCCTGCGCGAGATACTGCAGCATCGGATGCGCGGCGTCGCCCAGCAGGGTGACGCGGCCCTTGGTCCATTCCTTGATCGGCTCGCGGTCGCACAGCACCCACATGCGCCAGGTCTCGATGCG
>DATBBS010000324.1:0-5313 GCA_036270895.1 Xanthobacteraceae bacterium | reverse complement strand
AGCTTGCCCATGTCGAACGCATAGGCCTTGAGCACATTGGGCACGAAGCCGAGCTTCTCCTCGCATTTGTTGAAATAGGCCGCCATCGCGTCCGACGGCGGCGCGGCTTTCAGGCCGAGCGCCGTCACATGCGTGTCATCGTCCGCCGCCTGCCGGCGGAGCGGGGCCTCACCGGCCTTTGATTTGACGCCCTTGCGGGATTCATGTCGTTGCTTGGCCACGGTTGCGCTCCTTGGTCGAACGGGTCGCCGCCAGCCTACAACCGCTTGCGTCCGCTTGCACCGCGAACACAACGCCGATTGCGCCGCGCCGCGCACAATGACACGCTGCCCGGGCGAGTCGCGTCGGATCGAAAAGAGAGTTCCATGAACGAAGCGGTGGCGATCGCACCAAAAGATGTCGACGGCAGCGAGGACGGCCAGGCGCGCCGGCTGATCGCGGCGGCCGGCGCCCTGTTGACCGGCGGGGCGCCGAAAAATTTCGCCGAGCTGCTGTTCGGCCGCGCCGCGCCCGAGGACCTGATCCACTACGAGGCGGAAGAACTCGCCCGCCTCGCCCAGAGCAGCTGGGAGTTTCTCGCCGAGCGCAAGCCCGGCGCCTTCAAGCTGCGGATGGAGCAGCCCGCGGGCGACGGCCGGCTCGGCAGCGTCGCGGTTATCGAGATCATCAACGACGACAAGCCCTTCCTGCTCGACTCGACGATGGGCGAGCTCGCCGACCATGGCCTCGAGGTGCAACTGGTCGCCCACCCGGTGCTCACCGTCGATCGCGACGCGGAAGGCCGTCTCACCGGCCTGTCGCCGGAGGGCAAGCGCGAAAGCTTCATCCATATCCATGTGGCGCGGATCGATGATGCGGCGCGCCGCGCCCCGATTCTCAGCGGCCTCGGCGACGCGCTGACCGAGGTGAAGCTCGCGGTCGCCGACTGGCGAGCGATGCTCGAGCGGGTGAACGAGGCGATCACCGATCTCAAGACCCGGCCGCCGCCGCTGCCGGCCGAGGAGGTCGCCGAGGCGATCGCGTTCCTGCAATGGCTCCTGGACGACAATTTCACTTTCCTGGGCGTGCGCGGCGACACCTATGACGAGACCACCGGCGTGCTGGCCCAGCAAGCCGACACGGTGCTCGGCATTTTGCGTCACCGCGACAACGAGGTGATGACCGAGGGCGGCGAGCGGCTCGAGATGCCGCCGGCGGCGCGCGCCTTTCTCAAGGAGCCGCAGGCGCTGGTCATCATCAAGACCAACCAGCAGGCGCGCGTGCACCGCCGCGTCACCATGGACCTGGTCGGCATCAAGCGCTACGACGCCGCCGGCCGGCTCGTCGGCTTCTTCCGCATCGTCGGGCTGTTCACCTCGACCGCCTATACGCGCACGACCCTCGGCATTCCGTATCTGCGCCGCAAGACCAGGTCCGTGATCGCGCGCTCGGGCCTCAATCCCGACAGCCATTCCGGCAAGGCGCTCGCCGTTGTGCTGGAGCAGTATCCGCGCGACGAGCTCTTTCAGGTCGCCGAGGACACGCTGCTGCGTTTCGGGCTGATGATCCTCCAGCTCGAGGAGCGCCCGCGGGTGCGCGTGCTGGCGCGGCGCGACCGCTTCCACCGTTTCGTCTCCGTGCTGGTCTATGTGCCGCGCGACCGCTTCGACAGCGCGATCCGCGAGCAGGTCGGCGACATGCTCACCGACGCCTATCGCGGGCGCATCGCCTCGTTCACGCTGTTCTTTCCGGAAGGCCCGCTGGTGCGGGTGCATTTCATCGTCGCGCGCGGCGCCGGCGAGATGGCGAGCCCGACGCGCACCGAGCTCGAAAGCGCGGTGGCGGATATCGTGCGGACCTGGGCCGACGGGCTCGCCGACGCGATCGGGGTGGCGCACGAGCCCGCGCGGGCGCATGCGCTGCTGGCGCGCTATCGCGATGCCTTTTCGGACGCCTACCGCGAGGCCTATTCGCCGCTCGTCGCCGTGCACGACATCCGGATGATCGAATCGCTCACGCCTCAGCGCCCGCTCGGCGTCGACTTCTATCAGCGCCTGTGGGAGGAGAAGCAGTCCGTCGGGCTCAAGATCTGGAGCCGCGACCGGCCGATCCCCCTGAGCGAGCGTGTGCCCGTGCTGGAGCACATGGGGTTCCGGGTCGTCGACGAGACCACCTATCAGGCGCAGGCCTCCGGCCGCGACGCGCCCGACTTCTGGCTGCACGACATGGCGCTGACGCAGACCGACGGCGCCAAGGCCGGCCTCGGCATCCTCAAGCCGCGCCTGGAAGCCTGCTTCATGATGGCGATGCGCGGGCTCGCCGAGAGCGACGGTTTCAACGCGCTCGTGCTCGCGGCCGGCCTGCCGTGGCGCGACATCGCGATGCTGCGCAGCTTCGCGCGCTATCTGCGCCAGATCCGCGTTCCCTATTCGCAGGATTACCTGTGGGCGACCCTGGTCAAGCACGCCGCGATCGCGGCGAAGCTCGCCGAGCTGTTTCATCTGCGCTTCGATCCGCGCCTCGACCCTTCGCTGCCATCGGGGGGCGATCAGGCGCCGCCGGCCGCGATTGCTTCCGACGATGGACGCGCCGCGACGGCCGCGCCGCCCGCGCGCGCCGCCCGCGAGGCCGCGCTGGCGGCCGAGATCGACGCCGCGCTGCAACAGGTCGACAGCCTCGACGAGGACCGCATCATCCGCCATTTCGTCAACGTCATGCGCGCCGCGACCCGCACCAATTTCTACCAGCTCGGCGCCGACGGCCAGGTGAAATCCGAGATCGCCGTCAAGCTCGACAGCCGCAAGGTCGACGGCATGCCGCTGCCCCGGCCGCTGTGCGAGATCTTCATCTACGCGCCGCGGCTCGAGGCCGTGCATCTGCGCTTCGGCAAGGTGGCGCGCGGCGGCATCCGCTGGTCCGACCGGCCGCAGGATTTCCGCACCGAGGTGCTGGGCCTGGTCAAGGCGCAGCAGGTGAAGAACGCCGTGATCGTGCCGGTGGGCGCCAAGGGCGGCTTTGTGCCGAAGCGCATGCCGGCCGCCGGCGCGTCGCGCGAGGCGATCGCTGCCGAGGGCGTGGCGACCTACAAGATCTTCATGTCGACGCTCCTCGACCTCACCGACAATATCGGCCAGGACGGCGCCATCGTGCCGCCCGCCGGTGTGGTGCGGCATGACGCCGACGATCCCTATCTGGTGGTCGCCGCCGACAAGGGCACGGCGACCTTCTCCGACATCGCCAACGGCATCGCGCGCGAGCACGGCTTCTGGCTCGACGACGCCTTCGCGTCGGGCGGCTCCGCCGGCTACGACCACAAGAAGATGGGCATCACCGCGCGGGGCGCCTGGGAGTCGGTGAAGCGCCACTTCCGCGAGATCGATATCGACATCGACAAGACGCCGTTCAGCGCGGTCGGGGTCGGCGACATGTCGGGCGACGTCTTCGGCAACGGGATGCTGCGCGCCCGCACCACGAAGCTGGTGGCGGCCTTCGATCACCGCGACATCTTCATCGATCCCGCGCCCGATCCGGACAAAAGCTTCGCCGAGCGCAAGCGGCTGTTCGACCTGCCGCGTTCCAGCTGGCAGGACTACGACAAGGCGCTGATCTCGGCGGGCGGCGGCATCTATTCGCGCGCCCACAAGGAGATCGACCTGTCGCCGCAGGCGCAGGCGGCGCTGGGCTTCGCCCAGGCGAAGGCGACCCCGCAGGAGGTGATGCGCGCCATCCTCAAGGCCCCGGTGGATCTTCTGTTCTTCGGGGGCATCGGCACTTACGTGCGGGCCTCACAGGAAGGCGACGAGGCGGCGGGCGACCGCGCCAATGACGCGATCCGGGTCGCCGGCGCCGAGCTGCGCAGCAAGGTGGTGGGCGAGGGCGCCAACCTCGGCACGACCCAGCGCGGCCGCATCGAGGCGGCGGGGCGCGGGATCCGGCTCAACACCGACGCGATCGACAATTCGGCCGGCGTCAATACGTCCGACGTCGAGGTCAATCTCAAGATCGCGCTCAGCCGCCCGCTGCGCGACGGCCGGCTCACCCGCGCCGACCGCGACGTGCTGCTCGCCGGCCTGACCGACGACGTGGCGCGCCTGGTGCTGCGCAACAACTACCAGCAGACCCTCGCCTTGTCGCTCGCCGAGCGGCGCGGCCTGGAGGACCTCGGATTCCAGCAGCGCATGATGCAGATCCTCGAAGGCCGCCAGCTGTTGGATCGCGCGGTCGAGTTCCTGCCCGACGACATGGAGCTGACCGAGCGCCGCCGCCGCAGCCAGCCGCTGATGCGGCCGGAAATCTCGGTGCTGCTCGCCTATGCGAAGCTCACCCTCAACGACGACCTGCTCGCATCCTCGGTGCCGGACGACCCCTATCTCGGCCGCGAGCTCACCCGCTATTTCCCGCCCGCCATCGCGGAGAAATTCCCCGACGCGCTGACGCACCACCGGCTGCGGCGCGAGATCATCGCCACCCAGCTCGCCAATTCGATGATCAACCGCGGCGGTCCGACCCTGGTGGTGCGCATCTCCGACCAGACCGGCGCGACGCCGGCCCGCATCGCGGCCGCTTTCGCGGCTGTGCGCAACAGCTACGACCTGATCGGGCTCAACACCGAGATCGAAGGCCTCGACAACCTGATTTCCGGCAAGCTGCAGCTCGACCTGTTCGCGGCCGTGCAGGATCTGTTGCTCGACCGCGTCGTCTGGTTCCTGCGCAATGTCGATCTCGGCCAGGGCCTCGCCGCCGTGATCGAGCACTACCATGCGGGGATCGCGACGGTGGTCGGCGTGCTCGACGGCGTGCTCACCGAGGCCGCCAGGGCGGCGCACGCGGCGCGCGCCGCCGAGCTTGCGGGCGCCGGCGTGCCCGAGGCGCTCGCGCGCCGCATCGCGGTCCTGCCGTCGCTGATCGCGGCGGCCGACATCGTGCTGGTGGCCGACCGCTCCGGCAAGGCGGTCGCCGACGTGGCGGCGACCTACTTCGCGGCCGGCGCCTATTTCCAGCTCGACCGCATCGCGGCGGCGGCGCGCGGCATCAAGGTGTCGGATTACTTCGACCGCCTGGCGCTCGACCGCGCGCTCGACGCCATCGGGGACGCCGAACGCCGCATCGCCGGCGAGATGATGAAGGGCGGCGCGGCCGGCGCCGCTGCGGTCGACCAATGGGTGACGGCGCGCCACGAGGACGTCGAGCGTGTCCGCATGGCGGTGCACGAGATCGCGGCGTCCGGCCTCACCCTCTCCAAGCTCGCGGTCGCGGCCAGCATGCTGGTGGACCTGGCGAAGGGATAGCGGTGACGCGCCCCCTTTCTTCTCCCTCCCCCGCTTGCGGGGGAGG
>DATBBS010000323.1:0-2148 GCA_036270895.1 Xanthobacteraceae bacterium | reverse complement strand
GAACCCATGATACGCCTTGAGAGCGTATAACGGTTTAGCAAACCGCCGCCTTCAGCCACTCGGCCACCTCTCCGGATGGGAAATCCCGTATAGATCAATGGCTTTTACGTCAACTGCCGGGGGCTGAATTCGTTGCCGCCGCGCCAACGCGGCCCACCAGGCGCGTACGTCAAAACCTGGCGCGTAAGTCAAAATGACGATTTGGCGGGCGACACGAGGTCGCGGGCGCCGAGACGTTCGGCGAAACGCGCACGACCTGGTCGGCGAAGTATTCCGGACGGCACGCGCCGACCGGCCCTGGGTCGCGACAGATCAGTGCTTGAGCCAGTCGCGCGCCGCGCGCTGGGCGGCCGCGATCTCGTTTTCCGACATCTGCTCGGCGATCTCGCGGCGCAGCCGGGTCGCATCCTCGTTGCCGCGCATGGCCGCGAGATTGAACCACTTGTGCGCCGAGACGTAGTCGGTCGGGACCGAGCTCCCGGTTGAATACATCATGCCGAGCTGGAACAGCACGTCGCTCGAGGCATTCGCCTCGCCGAGCGTGGCGTTGTCGATGCTCATGGCTTCGTAACGGGCCATTTTAGTCTCCCCTGTCTTTTCCCCCGGATGACGCGATCCGGCGTTCTTTCCCCTGCCCGATCAGCGATCGAGCAGCGCGATCATGTGTGGAAAATTTGAATCTCGCTTTAAGCAATGCGATGAATCGAGCGTGAATGATTTCAATTCGCGCCCGCCCGGCAAGCTCCGGTTAAGCACGCAAGTGCCATGTTTAAAGGGATTTCCGCTGTTTGATCACGTTCCGCTAACCGTCGCGATTTTGTCGCCGCTAACCATCGCGGCAGGTCGGTCGCGCCGGCGTGTCAACAAATGACGCGTATCCGGCAACGCCGTCAGGTCGTCGGCCGCAACCACAGTGGCGACACCGGACGGCTGAAAAGAAATCGATGAACGCTCTCGCGCCCGATGGGTCGGCCGGGTCCACTGCGCCGAGGACCGCAAGACCTGTGACCGCAATCTCGTGCTCACCGGCGTGAGCCGCCTGAAAGTCGAAGGCTGCATCACGGGCGGGCTCCTGTGCGAGGCGCAGATCCGGACGCGCGCGAACTGACAGGCATGGAATCGTCTTTCCCGCTGCCGTTCGGGCCGCCGCCCGTCGCCCCAAGGTGGCAGTGGACGACCGCACGGGTGCCGGATATGTATTAAACGCACGTACCACCCTGGAGGGAATTCCCGATGATGAGACGTATTTTCGCCGCCGCGCTCGCGAGCGCTTTCCTTGCGGTTGCGATCGCGCCGACGGCGAGCGCACAGGAAAAGAAAACAACTCCCCAGCAGCAGAAGATGAAGGACTGCGCCGCCAAGTGGAAGGACGAGAAGGCCAAGACCGGCGCCAAGGGCCGCGAAGCCTACCGCACCTTCATGAGCGGCTGCCTGAAGGCATAAGGACCGGCCTTGCCGGGCCGCGAGAGCGGCCACATTCGCGCACCGAGCTCGGGCTTGCCCGAGCTCGGTATTTTTCAAGCCGGGCCAGGGGTTATCCGGATTGGCCGCGGCCGGATTTTCGTGTTGCGAGATCCTCCGCCAGCCCTTGCTGACACAACCAATCCCTGGTTTCGTGTCTCGCCACAGGGGGTCCAGCCCCCCTTGTGGATTCCTGCTTTCCGCCTGTCTCGATGGAGCGAGCCAACCCAAGCCCGCTCCCCCATTTCGCCAACCCGGGACCTCAATGCCTGCGAGCTATGCCAAGAAGGTCCGGTCCGTGCTGTCGCGGGCCGAGGCGAAGATTTTCCGGACGCTCAGCTCCCCGCGCAAGATCCAGGATTTCCTGGATAAGCTCGCGATCAACATGGAGCTGGGCGCGCGCACCTATATGTCGCCCCGGCGCGTCCTGAGCACCGGCGAGGCGCATTGCGTGGAAGGCGCCCTGCTCGCCGCCGCCGCCTGTGCCTATCATGGGGCGCGGCCGCTGCTGCTCGATTTCCAGGCTGCCTTCGACGACGAGGATCATGTCGTCGCGCTGTTCCGCCAGAACCGCCATTGGGGCGCCATCAGCAAGACCAATCATCCCGGCCTGCGCTATCGCGACCCGATTCATCCTTCGACGCACAGTCTCGCGGCGTCCTATTTCCACGAATATTATCTCTGGGA
>DATBBS010000322.1:0-28959 GCA_036270895.1 Xanthobacteraceae bacterium | reverse complement strand
GATGAAGTCCTGCACGATGCCGCGCCGGCCAAAACCGCCGCCCAGCATCATCTTGTGGACCACGACGTTGCGCGGCGGGACGCCGGCGGCGGTCGCCGCCACCGTGAGGGCGGATTCGCCGTGCTGGGTCGGCACCCAGATCTCGACCTTGTCGCCCACCACATGGGCGGTGCAGTTCTGCGGCTCGAGCGTCGCATGCGCAAGAAACGGCACGCGGTAGTCGGCCGCGACGCGCGTCGTGCACCGCGCCAAGCCCGTCGCGACGTCGCCATCCTCGCGCCCGACACCGGCCTCGGCGGCATCGAGCCCGGCGGCGAGATGCGCCGCGATCGACGCGCTCGAGACGGCGCCGTGCTGGCCGTCGTCCCAGACCACCGGCAGGGCATCGAGCGCCTTCCTCGCCTGCCACCAGGTATCGGCCACCACCGCCACCGCGTCGTCGAATTTGACGACGCGGTGCACGCCGGACCGGTCCGCGATCGCGCTCTCGTCCGCGCTCGTCAACCGGCCGCCGAATACCGGGCATTGGGCGAGCGCCGCACACAGCATGTCGGGAAGGCGCACATCGATGGCATAGATCGTATGGCCGTTGATCTTGTCGGCGACATCGAGCCGCTTGCGGCGCGTGCCGATCAGTTTCCAGTCCGACGGCGCTTTTAGCGCCACGGTCTTGGGCGGCGCGATGCCGGCGGCGGCTTGCGCCACCTCGCCGAACCGGACCGTGCGGCCGCTCGGCCCATGGGTGATGACGCTGTTCTCCGCCTTGCATTCGGTGGCCGCGACATCCCATTGGGCGGCCGCTGCCGCGATCAGCATCTCGCGGGCGGTCGCGCCGGCCTTGCGCAGATAGTCCTGCGATCCGCGGATCGAGCGGCTGCCGCCG
This sequence comes from Xanthobacteraceae bacterium, assembly GCA_036270895.1. Lineage (GTDB taxonomy): Bacteria > Pseudomonadota > Alphaproteobacteria > Rhizobiales > Xanthobacteraceae > JAVDCA01. The sequence goes on along the minus strand of DATBBS010000322.1, from coordinate 28,076 downwards.
GTCGACATGTCGCCCCACACGCGGTTGCGGCGCAGGTTCTCCTCGGGACTGGCGAACTCCGCCTTGACCTTGCTCCAGTCGCAGCCGAGCTCTTCGGCGACCAGCATCGGCAGGGCGGTGAAGCTGCCCTGACCCATCTCGGAGCGGGCCACCCGGATGGTCACGCTGTCGTCGGGGCCGATCACCACCCAGGCGGTGATCTCCGCTGCGGCGCGCCCGCCGCGGGCCGCTCCACCGAACGGGATGTCGAAGCCGAGCGTCAACGCGCCGCCGACTGCGGCCGCCTCGACCAGGAAGGTGCGGCGACTCACCTTCGGCACGTCATTGATCCTGCTCCCCGGCCCACGCATTGGGTCGCCATGATAACTCGATTTCAAGCGCGTCAAAATTATGCTGGTGCGCGCCGGATCGTGGACTTCGTATGAAATTATAGGGGGTTCCGGTAGGTTCCGGCGCGTCCGACGCGGGAGCTGTTGGCGCCTGAACGCCCCTGTCGGCGGCACCGGCGGTCACAAATAATTCTCGTCAAGATTGTAGTGGGCGGCGAGGCGGGGCAGGCTGGGCTCGCCCGAGCTGGCGCACCTAAGGCGCGACCTGTCCGAACACCGCGGCCGCGAATTGCGGGTAGACCTCGGCGAGCTCATGCGCGACCGGGCCGCGCAGGAGGCGCAGCGTCGCGTCGGAGGGCGGCGCGGTCTGCGGAACCGTCTCGGGCCGCTCGAAGGCGAATCCCGTATGCGCCATCACCTCGTCGACGGTATGGCCCGGGTGCACGCTGTCGAGGCGAAATCCCCGCCGCGTCCGATCGAACCCGAACACGCACCGGTTGGTCACCAGCGCGATCGGGCCGCCCGGACGGTAGACGTTGTCGGGGCTGTGACCCGGCGCGCTGACGAAGCCGACCTTCGGCACCAGCGTGCGGCGCGAGTGCTCGGTGCGGAACAGGATCACCTTGGGCACCACGTAATAGAGATGGGCGGAGCCGAACGAGCCGGGAAAGCGCACCTTCGGGGCGTCGTGGTCGCCGATGCTCACCAGATTGATATTGGCGTCGCCGTCGATCTCGCCGCCCGACAGAAAGAACACGTCGATGCGGCCCTGGCCGGCGCAATCGAACAGCTCGCGGCCGCCGTCGGTGAAGAAGTTGTGCTTGCGGCTCTGCAGCAGCGACACATAGGGCCGCCCGCCGCCACGCGCGCGGCACAGCAAAGCGGCGGTCGCCGGGATCGGCGACGCATTGCCGACCGCGACGTGGCGCGCGTCGCCGATCAGGCGGCTGATGACGTCGGCGAGGAGTTCTTCGTCGCGGAAGGGAGTCATGATTCCCAGCCACTTGTCGCAGCGCCTGCGCTCCCTCCCCCGCGCGCGGGGGAGGGCGGGGACGGGGAAGTCCCAGGCTCAGTGCAAGCGGCGCCCCCTCTCGGCGAGCTTCGCTCGCGCCTCTCCCCCGCGAGCGGGGGAGAGGGCGCCCGCGCAGTGCGTGTTGAAAAGAACTCAAGCCGCGCGTCGCGCATGCACATACTGCTCGAGATAGCGCCCAAATCCCTCAGGCGTGGCCGCGAGTCGTGCATACTCGGCGAGATGCGCGAGGTCCGCCGCATAATGGTCCGGCAGCCCGAGTGGCCAGCATCCCTTCTCGGCCACCGCGATGCTCTCCACATAAAAGCCGGGCAGGGTGCCGGCCGCGAGCACCGGATCGGCGAGGAGATCGCCGTCATGGATCTTCTCCACGGTGACGACCGTCTTGGTCGCCGCATGCGCCATGGTGGCGAGCTCGCGCTGGCGGCCGATCCAGACATTGCCGGCGCGATCCGCCATCGGGGCGTGAATCAGCGCGACGTCCGGGCGGATCGCGGGCAGCAGCACGATCGGGTCGCCGTCGGCGAAAGCATCGCCGGCAAACGGGTTGTCGATCACCCGCCAGTCCGGCCGATGGCGCAGGATGTCCGAGCCCAGGATCCCGCGCAGCGGCATGAAGGGCACGCCTTTCTCGGCCGCCTGGAACGCGGCGTGCAGCGCCGGGCAGGTGGCGTCCAGCATGCGGATGTGGCCGGCCAGGATCGCGGCGGTGAATCGCGGCGCCGGTCCGAGCTCGCCGAGGCTCACCGCGGAGGTCTCCAGCGTCGCGATCGCGCCCGCCCCGATCAGGAGGTCGGCCTGCAGGCTCGAGGTCGGCAGCGCCACCAGATGGAGCCGCTTGACGCCGCGCCGGATCAGCGCACGCGTGGCCTCCATCGGCACGCCCGCGACCTCGCGCGGCACCGCCAGCATCATGCCGTCGGTGATGCCGGCGAGGGCGTCGTCGAGCGCGGCGGCGATCACGGGCATGCGCTTACCGCGGACTCATTGTTCGCACGCGGGGGGAGGTGCGCCATGCACACGGCTCAATTCACCTTCCACGGAATGATGAATCGTTCGAGCTCGTTGAGCGCGAGGGTGAGCACGAAGCCGATCAGCGCGATCATGAACAGGCCGACATACATCTGCTCGACCGCAAAGGTCTCCCAGGCGCTCCAGATCAGGAAGCCGAGGCCGCTTTTCGCGCCGATCATCTCGGCGATGGCGATCAGGATCAGCCCGATGCCGATGCCGAGCTTGAAGCCGGTCATGATCACCGGCAGCGCACCCGGCAGCGCGATGGTCCAGAACATGTTCCAGCGGTCGGCTTTGTAGTTGCGGCCGACATCGAGATAGATCTTGTTGATCTCGAGAACGCCGGTGGTGGCGTTGATGGCGACCGGAAAGAACACGCCGATCGCCACCATGAAGATCTTCGACGACTCGCCGAGCCCGAAGATGAGCAGCGCGAGCGGCAGGATCGAGCTTTTCGGGATCGGATAGGTGGCCGCGATGATGGGATCGAGCAGCGCCCGGATCGTCCGGTTGAGCCCCATCACGATGCCGAGCACGAGGGCCGGAATGCCGCCAATCACCGAGCCCCAGAACAGCCGCCGCAGGCTGACCGCCGTGTGGGTCAAGAGCTCGCCCGATTTGAGCATCTCGATCAGCAGCGACAGGATCGCCGACGGCGCCGGGAAGAAGCGCGTGTCGATAAGGCCGACGCGCGCCGCCACCTCCCAGACCAGCAGCAGCCCGATCGGCGACACGATGCTGAGGATGCGGTCGCGACCGCGCAGCGACAGAAGGCGGTGCTGGCGCGGCGGCGCCGTGACCGTGGTCTCGACGGTCATTTCTTGACCCCCATCTTGTCCTCGATCTCGCGCGCGCGCTGCACCTCGTCGCGCAGGTTCGACCAGATCCGCTGCACCAGCTCGCCATATTCGGGCGCGCCCTGCAGCTCCATGATGTTGCGCGGCCGCGCCAGCCCGACGGGAACGAATTGCTTGAGCCGGCCGGGCTGAGCCGTCATCACCATCACGCGGTCGCCCAGCAGCACCGCCTCGTCGACGCTGTGGGTGATGAACACCACGGTCTTCTTGTGCTCTTCCCAGATGTGCAGAAGCTCTTCCTGCAACAGCAGCTTGTTCTGCGCGTCGAGCGCGCTGAACGGTTCGTCCATCAGCAGGATCTGCGGGTCGTTGGCGAACGCGCGGGCGATCGCCACGCGCTGGCGCATTCCGCCGGAAAGCTGGTGGGGATAGTAATCGGCGAAGCGGGTGAGGCCGGTGCGGTCGAGATAATGGCCGACCACTTCCTTGATGGTCTTCTGCGCCACCTTGCGCATGCGCAGCCCATAGGCTGCGTTCTGCCATACCGTCATCCAGGGGAAGATCGAATCGCCCTGGAACACCATCGAGTTGTCGGGGCGGTTCGAGCCGGCGGGCACGTCGATCTCGATCGTGCCCGAGGTGGCGGTCTCGAGCCCGGCGAGGATGCGCAACAGCGTCGTCTTGCCGCACCCCGAGGGACCGACGATCATGAAGAACTCGCCGGGCGCAATGTCGAGCGACACGTGGTCGACCGCGACCAGGCTGCCGAACGACTTGACGAGGTCGCGAATCCGGATGGCGGGCCGCGCCGAGGCGCTGGCGTTGGCCACCGGGCGGAGATTCACGGCTACTGTCGGCATGCGCGATCCTGAGTTTGACCGGGGCCGATATTGCCGGGAATCGTTCACGCCCACAACAATGCTGGATCGGCGACGGGCGCCCGCCATGCTGGATCCGGGGGGGCCGAGCCTTCGGGCATCTCTCCCTGCGCGGTCCGCTCAGCCAGCCCTTCGACAATAATCCGTGAACGTGGCGCCGATGAGATCAGGTGTCGTCTGATCGCGTGGCGCTACGCCGCGACGGCGTCGCTGGCTCGACGATCCGGCGCCGCGTCCCTTGGATGAAGGTCACGATGTTCGAGAGCATGTCGGGTCGCTCACCCATGAGCTTGGCCCACAATGCCTGCTGCCTGCCGTCCGGGCCGGCGTCGCTCAATGCCGCAAACCGGCGCCGCGCAGGTTCTCTTGGGTGCGGTTCAATACCACGATCCAATTGGCGCCCGATCCGCGCCTCTGAACCCTGCAATAATCGACGCATGCGAACTCGCCGAGGGCTGACATCACTTACCGAAGAACCTCCGATTCGTGATTCGGTTGCATGGCAAAATTCAGACACCCGCATGCTCCGATAATGTCCGCTGGCGAACAATGCTCAATATGTGGGCGGGACATGGCGTGCGGCTTCGGGCCGCGCGACAGCCCGGATGGGCCGCGCGTCTCGTCTGCGGGGGGTGATCAGCATCGGCAGGCCGCCGCGCGGCCGCAGGGTCACCCGCTGGAGCGGCCAGACCGAGAAGCCGGGCGCCACCTGCAGCCGGAAGCTCCTCATGATCGTTCCCAGCACCAGCGTCGCTTCTTGCAGCGCGAAACTTGCCCCGATGCAGATACGCGGACCGGCGCCGAACGGCAGATAGGCGTAGCGATTTATTTTCTCCCGCGCGCCCGCCAGGAACCGGGTCGGGTCGAACATGTCGGGATTCGCCCAGAGCCTCCGGTGCCGGTGCAGCACATAGGGTGCAATGACCACCATCGTGCCGGCCGCGATCGCGTGTCCGGCGAGTTCGTCGGGCCCGATGGCCTCGCGGCTCACCGCGGCAAGCGGCGGGTAGAGGCGGATCGCTTCCTCGATGACGGCGCGCGTGGCGACCATCCGATCGGACCGGCCTTCCGGCGGTCCGTCGAACTCGCGCTCGGCCTCGGCCACCACGCACTCGCTCCATTCCGGCGATTGCGACAGCAGGAACAGCGACCAGCTCAGCGCGTTCGCGGTCGTCTCGTGGCCGGCCGCAATGAAGGTGATGATGTTCGCTTTCAACTCCACCTCGTTCAGCCCGCGTCCAGTCTCTGTGTCATGCGCCCCGAGCAGAAGCGTGAGGATGTCGCGCTGAACCGCGTCGGGCTCCTCCGCAAGACGCTGGCGGCGGCGGGCGATGATCGCGTCGACCGCGGATTCGAAGAAGCGCAGCGCCGGGCGCGCCTTCCAGCGGGTGAACCGCGGCACGACGTCCGGCAGGTTCAAGAGGTCGAACGGATCGATCTGCCCGATGGTATCGAAATAGCTCCGCATGGCGTCGCGAAAGTCTTCCGTGTCGCGGCCGAGTCCGTCGGAGAAGATCGTTTGCCGGAGCACATCGAGGGTCAGCCGGGTCACTTCGGCGGCGACGTCGACGATCTCGCCGTCGCCCAACTGGCACCAGCGCGCCACCAGCGCATCGGCGACCTGGAGCATGACGGGGGCGAAGCCCTGTACGGTCTTGCGCGCGAACATCGGGGCGAGCGCGCGGCGCTGGAAGCGCCATGGCTCGGTTTCGGCGGTCAGCAGGCTGTTGTTGAGGGCGCCCGCCACGATCCGCCGCTGCAGGACGTCCTTGCGATAATTCGCGACATTCTCCAGCAGCACCCGCTGGATGGCGCCCGGATCGCTGACCACCGCGACCTGGCCGAAGGGCAGCTTGGCGACCACGAGCGGATTTTCGAAATGCTCCCGCGTCCAGGCCTCGAGCGGATTGTCCCGCAGCGCGCGCAACAGCGCGATGGCGCCCAACGGGTCTTCCCGCGGCACGGGCGCGGGCGGCCGGAACGAGCTGGCGATGTCGACCGCGTCATTCGACATGGCGCGTCCTCCCGCTGAGGACGCCGTCGCCTCAACCATCCATCAGCCGCCGTATTAACGCCGAGCTCCCGCATTTGTTCGCCGTCGCGCGGCTCGAATTTTGGCCCCCGCGGGCCTCCCGGACCTCAGGCGTGGCCGGCACACCCATAGGACCGCAGCCCGCCTTTTCGCGATCGTTTTTTGGTTGTTGACGCCAACAGTGGCCGTCGGCATCGTTCAAAACGCATAGCGAAGCCCGCCTGGCAGGCTCGCATGAGAGCCCTACAAAAAGGGCCGGCGTCAAACAGCCTGGAGGGAGCTCCTTATGATTCGTTCAAGCCTGCTCATGGTGCCGATCGCGGTGGGTCTCAGTCTGGCCGGCCCGAGCTACGCACAATCGACCGTCTCCATGCCGCTCGTCATCGAGCTGTCCGGTGCGGGCGCGGTTTCGGGCACCAATTTTCGCGATGGCATTCTGCTGGCGGTCGAGGAGATCAATGCCAAGGGCGGCATTCTCGGTCGTAAGATCGACCTGCCGATCCTCGACACCCAGAGCGACGCCGGCACGTCGCGGGCGCAAGTCCAGAAGGTGCTCGACAACAATCCTTACGTCATCCTCGGGCCGGTTTTCTCCGGCTCGGTGCTGGTCGACATCGCGCTCACGCAGCAGGCGGAAATTCCGCAAATCGTCGGCGGCGAGGCGGCGGCGATCACCCAGAAGGGCGACCCATATGTTTTCCGCACCTCGTTCGGCCAGCAGTTCAGCATGCCGAAGATCGCCAACTATATCCGTGACGGCCTCAAGGCGCAGACCGTCGCGGTCCTGTGGGTCAACAACGATTTTGGCAAAGGCGGCCGCGACGCCTTCGTCAAGGAGATGGCGACGCGCAACATCAAGGTCGTGGCCGACGTGTCCACCGAATCCGGCCAGGCCGACTTCTCGGCGGACGTCGTCAAGATCAAGGCCGCGAATGCCGATGTGGTCTTTGTCTATGTGAACGAAGAAGAGAGCGCCCGCTTCCTCAGGGAAGCCAGGAAGCAGTCGCTCAAGCCGCCGCTCATCGGCGAGACGACCCTGCTCGGCCAGAAGGTGATCGATCTGGCCGGGGACGCCGCGAACGGCGTGCGCGGACATGTCGGGCTCACCGTCGACGCGCCCATTCCGGCGGTGCAGGAATTTGCCGCCAAGTTCAAGAAGCGGTTCAACTATGTGTGCGACCACAACGGCATCAAGGGCTATACCGCCGTCTACTTCATCAAATACGTCACCGAGAAGATGGGCAAGTTCGACAGCAAGGGCTTCCCCAAAGCGGCACATGGCCTGACCATCACGCCGAAGGACGAGCCGGGCATCCTGATGGAAGCGACCTGGGACCAGAACGGTGATATCGACCGGCAAAGCTTCCTGGGCGAAGTCGTGGACGGCAAGCAGAAGATCGTCGAGATCCTGCCCAAGCTCGGCAAGTAGGGCTTTTCCGCCGGCGTTGCGGTCGGGCGGAAATTCAAGCGCGGGAACCAATGGCGTCCTTGATCCAGCTCTTGGTATCCGGCCTTGCGACCGGCGCGATCTATGCGCTCATCGCGGTCGGCTTCACGCTGCTGTGGCAGACCTCGCAGACGATCAATTTCGCCCAGGGCGAATTCGTCATGTTGCCGGCCTTTTTCATCCTGGCGGCGATGAATGTCGGTGCGCCGTTCTGGCTGGCAGCGCTGATCGGCATCGCGTTGTCGATCGTCGTTCTCGGGCTGGTGTTCAAGATCATCATCGTCGATCCCATGCTCAGGCACGGCGTGCTGCCGCTGGTGATCTCGACCATCGCGCTGTCGCTGTTCCTGAAGGAAAGCGTCAAGGATCTCTATAGCTCGCAGGCGCAGCCGTTTCCCGCCTTGGTGCCGGCAACCGATGTCCAGATCCTCGGAGCCGTAATCTCGGTCCAGAGTCTGGCCGTGCTGGGGGTCGCGATCGCCGCCGTCGTGGCGCTGCATCTTTTGCTGAACAAGACGCAGCTCGGCCGCTGCATGCAGGCGACGGCGCAGAACCCGACCCTGGCGCGCATCCTCGGCATCCCGGTGCGGCGCATGGTGCTCTACACCTTCCTCATCAACGGGGCGCTTGTCGCCATCGCGTCGATCCTGGTCAGCCCGATCTACCTGGCGAAATTCACCAACGGCGAGACCCTCGGAATGGCGGCCTTCCTCGCCGCCATCATCGGCGGCTTCAATCAGGTGCGCGGCGCCATCCTGGGCGGCCTCATTCTCGGCGTCCTCGACAACCTGTCGGCGGCCTATCTCTCTTCGCAGTATCGCGGCGCGTTTCCGCTGCTCATCCTGATCGCCGTGATCCTGCTGCGCCCGCAGGGGCTGCTCGGCCGGATCGAGGAGCGCACCGTATGAGCCGCCTCGGCGTCATTGCGGTCGCAGTTGCGGCGATCGTCGCCGTCGCGACGCCGTTCTTCCTCAAGCCCTACGGCATCTACCTCATTACGGTGTGGGTCGTTCTGACCATCGCGGCGATCGGCCTCAACCTCACGCTCGGCTATGCGGGTCAGGTATCGCTCGCGCAAGGCGCCTTCGTGGGGATTGGCGCCTATAGCGTTGCGCTGCTGACGCAGGCGGGCTGGCCCTATCCAGTGGCTTTCGCGGCGGCGGGCGTGCTCTGTTTCGGAATCGGCTGGGTTCTCGGCTATCCGGCGCTGCGCGTCCAGCATCATTATCTTGCCTTCGTCACGCTGGCCTTCACGACGCTGGTGTTCCTGGTGCTGCGCAACGAGGAATGGTTGACCGGCGGCATCTACGGCATCAACGGCATCCCCCGGCCGACACTTTTGGGATGGTCGACCGCAAAGCCTCGCGATTTCTATTTGTTCAGCCTGGGCACGCTGACGGTACTGGCGGCCGCCACGTGGTGGATGCTGCGCTCGCCCTGGGGCCGTGCCTTCGTGGCGTTGCGCGAGAATCCGATCCGCGCTCTGTCGCTCGGCCTCGATACGCGGCGCTACACCTTGATGGCCTTTGCCATCGGCTCAAGCCTGGGCGGACTGTCGGGCGCGCTTTATGCGCCGCTGGTGCAGTTCATCGAGCCGAACTCCTTCGCGCTCGCCCTGTCGTTCAACCTGCTGCTGATGGTGATCGTCGGCGGCAGCGGTTACTTCTTCGGCCCATTCGTCGGCGCGCTGATCGCCGTGCTGTTGCCGGAGTGGTTGCGCGTCACCCAGGGCTATTATCTGATCGTCTATGCGGCATCGATCATGGTCATGATGGCGCTGTGCCCGTCAGGCCTGCTCGGATTGGCCGAGCGCACCGTGAAGGCGGTGCTGCGGCCCCGCCCGCTGCCGCCCGCCCTGCACACCGAAGCGACCGGCTCATGAGTGCGGTCCTGGAGGTCGCCAAGCTGCGCAAGAGCTTCGGCGGTATCACGGCGGTCGACGGCGTCTCCTTCGAGGTGCGGGACGGCGAGATCCTCGGCATCATCGGGCCCAACGGCTCGGGCAAATCCACCCTGTTCAACTGCGTCCTCGGTCAGCTCGTGCCGAACGACGGCGAGGTCCGCGTCGATGGCAAGGTCGCCACCGGCATGCGCCCCTGCGACCTCAATCGCCTGGGGGTAAGCCGGACGTTTCAACTGCTGCAGGTGTTCCCGCAGCTGTCGGTGCGCGACAATCTCATCCTGGCCGGGCAGGAGCATCAAGGGTCGATGTATTCCCGCCTGATCGGCCGTGCCGATGCCGGCTTGGGCGCCGCCGCCGATCGGATGATCGCCTTCTTCCGGCTGTCGCACTTATCCGGCGAGCAAGCCGGCGCGCTGAGCTATGGGCAGCAAAAGCTGCTCGACGCCGCGATGGCCTTCATGGCCGGCCCGCGGCTGGTCATGCTCGACGAGCCAGCCGGCGGCGTAAATTTGACCATGCTCGGGCATCTGCGCGAGCGGCTGCAGGCCTATCACGCCGAACACAACGCTACCTTCGTCGTCATCGAGCATCAGATGGAATTCGTCATGGCGCTTTGCACCCGCGTTCTGGTGATGGCGGAGGGGCGCATCATCGCCGAGGGTGCGCCGCAGGATATCCGCCGCAACCCGATCGTGATCGACGCCTATCTGGGACATTGATCGGCACGCCGATGGACGAGACAGCGCCAATCCTCTTGCTCGAAGGCATCTTTGCAGGCTACGGCAAGATGACGATCCTCAACGGCACCACCGCACGGATTCGCCGCGCCGCCATCACGACCGTGATCGGCCCCAACGGCGCCGGAAAATCGACCTTGTTCAAGACGGTGTTCGGCCTGCTGCCGGTCCGCGCCGGGACCGTCACCTTCGAAGGCCGCAACACCACGAATTTTTCGCCCCGGCAACTGCTCGACGCCGGCGTCGCCTACATCCCGCAAGGCCGCAATATCTTTCCCGAGCTGAGCGTGCTTCACAACCTGGAGCTGGGCGGCGTCGCGCTGTCCGATCAGAGCCGCCTGCCCGCCCGGCTGGATGCCATCATGCGGCGCTTTCCGATGCTCGCCGAGAAGGCGGGCGCCCAGGCCTCGACCTTGTCCGGCGGACAGCAGAAAATGCTCGAGGTGGCGCGCGGACTTCTGCTCGAACCCAAGCTGGTTCTGATCGACGAGCCGTCGATCGGTTTGTCTCCGCTGATGGTGCAGGAGGTTTTCGCCATCCTGAAGTCGCTGCGCCAGCAGGGCGTGACGATCCTGCTGATCGAGCAGAATGCCAGGCAGGCTTTGCAGATCTCGGATTACGGTCTGGTGCTGGAGCAGGGGCAGACCCGGATCGAGGACACGGCGGCAAAAATCCTGGCCGATGCGCGGATCGCGCAGCTTTTCCTCGGTGGCGGCCTGGCGCAATCGGCGGCTGCGCCATGATGCGGCCCCGCGTGCTGCTCGGATTGATCGGCGCGAACATCATGGGATCGCTGTCTCCGGCGCTGTTCGCGGACGCCTTCGCGGCGGCCGGAATCGACGGCTTCCATCATCTGATCGACGTCGACCAACTGCCGGGACGGCGGCTTGCGCAACTCCTCGACGCGCTCAAGGCCGCGGGCTTCGCCGGCGCCAACATCACCTTCCCGTTCAAGCAGCAGGTGATGGCGCTGCTCGATGCGGTGGACCCCGAGGCCGCCCAGACCGGCGCCATCAATACGGTCGCGATCACGCCGAACGGCCACACCACCGGATATAATTTCGACCGGCGCGGCTGGCGCCACAGCTTCGAGGAGACCTTCGGGCGCGACGGCGCGCGGGGCGCGACGGTGGTTCTGGTCGGGGCGGGCGGCGCCGGCCGCGCGGTCGCCTTTGCGTTGCTGGACCTGGGCGTCGCGTGCCTTGTCATTCATGACCTCGACGGCGCGCACGCGACCGCACTCGCGAACGACATCGCACGACATTACGGCGCGTCGCGCTGCCATCTCACCAGCGATCTTGCCGGCGAGATCGCGGCGGCCGATGGCGTGGTCAATGCCACGCAGGTCGGCATGCGCGGCTCTCCCGGCAATCCGGTGCCGGTGGCAGCGCTGTCCGCGACGCATTGGTGCGCGGACGTCGTCTATACGCCGATCGAAACCGAATTCATTCGGGCCGCGGCCGCGAAAGGCTGCCGCGTGATGAATGGCGCCGGCATGTGCGTGCACCAGGCCGTCCAGGCGTTCCGGCTCTTCACCGGCATCGAGCCCGATCTTGCGCGCCTGCACCGCACCTTCGCGACCGCGCTCGCGGCGCGCGACCTCGGCGTCTGACGATCATGGGGCGGCTACGCAAACGGCGTCATCGTCGCCACGCCCAACCATCCGCGGTCTGCGGCAGGGCGGCGTCACCCGCTACTTCTTGGCGGGCACAGCGTTCGGAATCATCCTCAATGATCGCTGGATTTCCTGGCGCGCCGACCGATCCGGTCGCGATCGTGCTTGGATCAGTGCTCAGTTTTTTCGGCGCCAGACGCGTGTTTCTCCCGCCACTTCGGGCCCGGTCCGCGCATGTAATGGAGCTCGGGACGGTAAGGATCGGACAAAGCGCTTGTGAGCCGCCACCAGTAAGGGCGAGCCGCCTTGGCGGCTGATGGCGCCGAGCGGTTCGGCAGCAGCACTGTGCAGACATATGACTCGATTGCAGTATTCATGACCGGCTCCGTTCACGCTGGCCTAGTCCCTGACGCGCAAACCGCGGGCACTCACATCGTGGGCCGTGACGTCCCTCAGGCCGACAGCAAAGCCACCAACGCGACCAAGGGAAACGCTCCGAGCAACAACGCCCAGTCGCCCCTATCAAAATCGAGAAATCGGCCCCCAGTGGTCAGATTCCCGAACATGTCGTCCTCGCATCGCGGTTCACTCTCACGCGTCGGGTTTCTAGCATCGCGACGTAACCGCGGCTGTAGCGCGCTCACAACAATGGGTGGGAAACCGCGCTTCCAGCACGAAGCCGAAAAAAATCTCGTGGCTGATCAGCGCGGTGGGAAATTGAGTCAGCAATAAGGCGCAGAGCTTCTGCGTGTTCGCCGGCTGGTGTTGCAATCGCGCATCAGTCGGTGTCGCGGACCAGCAAGTTGTCAACGGATGGGGGCGGCGTTCCCAGACGACGCCCTCTGACTTTATGCCGCGATGAAGCCAGCCGCCGCCGTTGACGGCTCACGCCTGCCGGCAGGCCTGCCACACTTTCTCCGGCGTCGCCGGCATGTCCATGTGGGCGGCGGCCGGAACCGCGTCGGCGATCGCATTCATGACGGCGGCGAGCGAGGCCGTGGTGCCGGCTTCGCCGGCACCCTTGACGCCGAGCGGATTGGTGGTGGCCGGAACGATCACGTCCGCGATCCGGAAGGCCGGCATGTCGGCCGCGCGCGGCATGCAATAGTCCATGAAGGACCCGCTCACCAGCTGGCCGTTGGTCTGGTCGTAGACCACCGCCTCCAGCATCGCCTGGCCGAGGCCCTGGGCGACCGCGCCGTGCATCTGCCCTTCGATCAGCGTGTGATCGATGATGTTGCCGGCGTCGTCGACCGCCGTATAGGTCACGACCTCGGTGTGGCCGGTCGCGGGATCGACCTCGACCTCGGCCAGATGACAGCCGTTCGGAAAGGTCTGCGGCGTGTCGACCGTCTCCTTGGTGTCGAGGCTTTCCGGGATGTCGCCGCGCTTGGCGCGCGCCGCCGCCTCGCGGGCGAGATCGAACAGCCCGACCCGGCGGTCGGTGCCCGTCACCACGAAGGCGCCGTCGCGATAGACGATGTCTTGCTCGCCCGCCTCGAGCACCTGCGCGGCGATCTTCCTGCCTTTCTCGATCAGCACGTCGACGGCGCGCACCAGCGCGGCGCCGGCCGTCATGGTCGAACGCGAGCCGACCGAGGCGCCGTTGCCGACGCCGAGCGCGGTATCGCCCTGCCGCACGAACACCCGATCGGCCGGAACCCCGAGCCGCTCGGCTGCGAGCCGCCGGTAGACGGTGGCGTGACCCTGGCCGGTCGAATGCACCCCCAGCGCGACCATCAGCTGATCGTCGCCAGTGAAATTGAGCGCGGCGCTTTCGGTCGGCGTGCCGCCCGAATGCTCGAGCAGGCAGGAGATGCCAAGGCCGCGAAGCTTGCCGCGCTTGGCCGCCTCGCGCTTGCGCTTGCCGAAGCCGTCGAGATCCGCGAGCGCGATCGCCTTGTCGAACACCGCCGGGAAATCGCCGCTGTCATAGGTGGTGCCGACCGCGGTCTTGAACGGGATCGCGCTCGGCGGGATCAGGTTGCGGCGGCGGATCTTGTCGCGGCCGATGCCGGTGAGGCGCGCCGCCTCGTCGACCAGCCGCTCCAGGATATAGTTCGCCTCCGGCCGGCCGGCGCCACGGAACGGCGCCGTCGGGATCGTGTTGGTGAAGGCGCAGCGCACCTGGATGTCGAGCAGCGGGATGCGGTACATCGCCGGATAGCAGCGGGCGAAATTGTTGGTCGCCAGATGAATCCCGACCGCACCGACGAACGCCCCGAGATTGACCAGGTTGCGCACCCGCAGCGCCAGGAACCTGCCCTTCTCGTCGAGCGCGAGCTCGCCATCTGTCAGCATGTCGCGCGCCTGGTTGTCGGACAGGCACGCCTCGGCGCGCGTCGACATCCAGTGGACGGGCCGTCCCGTCATCTTGGCGGCGACCAGCAGGGCGGGAAGCTCGGGGTAGGGGCCGGTCTTGAGGCCGAAGGCGCCGCCGACGTCCTCGGTGATCACGCGGAGCTGCTCGCGCTTGAGGCCCATGATCGGCAGCAGCCCGTCGCGCAGCACGCCGGCGCTCTGCGAGCAGCTGCGCAGCGTGTAGGCGCCGCTCGCGGCGTCGTAGCTCGCGGTGCCGCCGCGCGTCTCCATGGTGGCGGGGAAGATGCGCTGGTTGAACTGCGTGAGCTTCGCCACGTGGGCCGCCGACTTGATGACCTCGTCGATCTCGCGCGCGTTGGCATCCGGGTCCTTGGCGAGTCCGACCCAGTCGAGCCCGATATTGCCAGGCGCCTCGGGCCAGAGCTGCGTCGCGCCCGGCTTGACGGCCGCACCCGCCTCGACGAGGGGATCGAGCTCCTCGTAGTCGACCACGAGTTTCTCGCCCGCGTCCTGCGCGTCCGCGGCCGAGCCCGCCACCACCAGGGCGACGGCCTGGCCGACATGCATGACGCGGTCCTCGGCGAGCGCGGGCCGGAACGGCACCACGATCTTGGCGCCGCCGCGCCCGACCATGGGGGGATGCGCCGACACACTGCCGACCCCCGCCGCCTTCATGTCGGCACCGGTGAGCACCGCGATGACGCCGCGCTCCTTGCGCGCCGCGTCGGTGTCGATCTTGACGATGCGCGCGAAGGCGTGCGGCGAGCGCACGAAGAACCCATAGACGCGGCCCTGCGGTTCGGCGTCGTCGACGAAACGGCCGCGGCCGCGCACCAGGGTGTCGTCCTCGACGCGGATGGTCGCATGATGGTGGGCGGTCTGGGTGTCCATGGGGGGATCCGTCTGGGAGACAAGTTTTTTCGCCGCTCCCGCTCGGGGGAAGGCGAGAAGGCTGGGGTTTAGCGGATCATGCCGGACCGCCGCAACGACGAAATCATGGCCGAATCGAGCAGATATTTGTAGCTCAGCCCGGGGTCGGCCGCGGTCGCACGGATCTGGTCGAGGTTGCGCCGCCGCACCTGGGGGTCGCGCTCCTCCAGGAGCTTCTTGTTGCGCTCTGTGATCGCATGGATGGCGTTGATCGCCTCCGGGCGGCGCTGCGGCTCGTAGCCGTCCAGAATGGCGGCCTCGGCCTCGCCTTTCCACCAGGCGGCCAGGCGGTCGGTGAGGCTGATCACGTCGTGCAGACCGCCATTGAGGCCCATGCCGCCGAGTGGATTGTTGAGGTGGGCGGCGTCGCCGGCGAGGAATACCCGGCCCCGCCGGTAGGTCTCGGCCACGCGCTGATGCACCCGGTAGATCGCCCGCACCACGATCTCGTAAGGGGAGGGACGCGGATAAATGGATTGCAGGCTCGACTGCAGGCCCTGCTCGGACACCGCGTCGTCGGGCGCCACCTCGGGCGCGACCGGCAGCAGGATGCGCCACATGTCGGGGATCTGCAGCAGCATGAACCAGCGCACCGGATCGGCCGTGTAGTTGACCGACGAGATGTCCGGCATGTGGGCGCGGAAATCGAAGGTGGTTCCGGCGATCAGGAAATGCTCCGGATAGGTGAAGCCCGGGAAGGGAATATCCATCAGCTTGCGCACGGTGCTGCGCCCGCCGTCGCAGCCGATCACGACGTCGCCGCGGACCACCACCCGCTCGCCCCGATGCTCGGCCTCGACCACGACCTCCTCGTCGCTCTGGTGGATGGCGGTGACCTCGTGGCCGAAGCGCATGTCGACGTCCGGCAGGGCCGCGAGCTGCCGATACACCCAGCCCACCAGCTTGAACTGCTCGCATTGCAGCCGGTAGGGATGCCGGGTCTCCGCCTTGAGCCGCGTCACGTCGAATTCCGCGACCTTGCCGGTCTCGCGGTCGCGGATCTGCACGGTCGGGCAGATCAGCCCCATCTCGACCAGCGCCGCCGCGATGCCCGAGGCTTCCAGCAGGTCGAGGGTCGGCGGATGGAAGGTCGAGGCGCGGTAATCGAGCACGACATCGGTCGCGCGCTCGATCATGGTCACCGGAATGCCCGCGCGCGCGAGCAGCAGGGTGGCGACCGACCCGACCGGCCCGCCACCCGCCACGATGACGCGGCCGTGCTTGCGTTTCATGCGCTTCTCATTCTTCCCAAGTTCATCGTCATTGTCCGTCGCGCGCGTACCGAGACAATCGTATTTGTTTCGACTAAACAAGGTCATCGGTCGCGCACGGGAGACCCGAATTTCGATGGACGACAGACCCAAGGGGCGGCGCGCGCCCTTCATCGGCCGGCCGATGCCGCGCCTGGAGGACCGGCGGCTGATCACCGGCCAGGGGCGCTACACCGACGATTTCTCCTATCCCGGCGAGGCCCATGCGGCCTTCGTGCGCTCTCCGCATCCGCATGCCCGGCTGGTCGCGATCGACACGGCGGCGGCGCGCCAGATGGCCGGCGTGCTGGCGGTGCTCACGGCAGAGGATTACGCGGCGGCAGGCGGCCGCGGCATCGGGCATTTCGCGGTCCCGGCCGACGCCCATGACGTCAAGAAGCCGTTCACCCATGAGTGGCGCGGCCCGCCGCCCTTCGAGACGGCGCAACTCCCGCTCGCGACCGGCAAGGTGCGCTTTGTCGGCGAGCCGGTCGCCATCGTGGTGGCGCAAAGCGCCGCGCTCGCGCGCGAGGCGGCAGAGCGCGTCGCGGTCCGCTACGAGGCGCTGCCTGCCGTGACGGACGTGCGCGACGCGATCGACCCGGGCGCGCCGCTCGTGCACGACGCCGCGCCGCGCAATCTCGCGCTCGACATCACGATCGGGGATGCGGAGGCCGTCGCGGCCGTCTTCGCGACGGCGCACATCGTCATCGAACATCGGTTTCGCAGCCAGCGCATCGTCAACGCCCAGATGGAGCCGCGCGGCGCGCTCGGCCGCTATGACGAGGCGAGCGGCCTCATCACGGTGGTGTCGGGCAATCAGAGCGCCGTGAAGCTCAAGAACACCCTCGCCGATTGCCTCGGAGTCGGGCGCGACAAGATCCGTGCCGTCACGCCCGACGTGGGCGGCGGCTTCGGGCTGCGCATGAATGTCCATCCCGAGCAGGTGATGGTCGCGGTCGCGGCGCGCGCCCTCAAGCGTCCGGTCAAGTGGCTGGGCGAGCGCTGCGAATGCTTCCTGAGCGATTTCCAGGGGCGCGACCTGGCGACCGACGCGCGGCTCGCGCTCGACGCGCAGGGCCGCATCCTGGCGATGGCGGTCGAACATGTCGGCGGGCTCGGCGCCTATCCGGTGTCCTATGTGTGGCTGAGCAATGCCTACCGGGTGATGCCCACCGTCTACGACGTGCCGCTCGCGCATCTCAGCCTGCGCGGCGTCCTCACCAACACGGCGCCGACCGCGCCGTTCCGCGGCGCCGGCCGGCCCGAGGCCACCCTGGTGATCGAGCGCCTGCTCGACATCGCGGCGCGCCGGCTCGGCATCGAACGCACGGAGATCCGCCGGCGCAATCTCGTCCGCCGCAAGCAGCTGCCCTACCGTTCGGTCACCGGGCTCACCTACGACAGCGGCGATTTTCGCGGCAACATGGCGCGCGCGCTCGAGCTCGCGGGCTGGAAGGATTTTTCGGCCCGCCGACGCGCCGCCCGCAAGCGCGGGCGCCTCGCCGGCATCGGCATCTCCAACTACGTCGAATCGCCGGTCGGCATGCCGGCCGAATATGTCCGTCTCACGGTCGAGGCCGGCGGCACGGTCGAGGTGGTGGCGGGAACGCAATCGACCGGCCAAGGCCACGAGACGTCCTTCGCGCAGGTGGTCGCCGATCAGCTCGGCGTGACGCCCGAGCAGGTGCGGCTCGTCACCGGCGATACGCAAGTGGTGCCCAACGGCGGCGGCAGCCACTCGGACCGCTCCATGCGGCTCGCCGGGACGCTCCTGGTCAAGACTTCCGAGCGGATCGTGGCGCAGGCGCGCGCCGTCTGCGCGGCGCTGGTCGGCGTGCAAGTCGGTGACGTCGCCTTCGACGACGGCTTTTTCCACGCCCCCCAATCCAATCGCCGGCTCGATATCTTCGACATTGCGCACGCGATCGAGAGCGAGCCCGCGCTTGCGCCCGACCTGCGCCAGCCGCTCGCGAGCGAGGAGAATTTCTTCGGCCGCATCCCAGCCTATCCGACCGGCTGCGCGGTCTGCGAAGTCGAGATAGATCCCGACACCGGAGAGGTCGCGCTCACGCGCTACGCCTCGGTCGACGACGCCGGCCGCGCCATCAACCCGCTCATTCTGCATGGGCAGGTGCATGGCGGCATCGTGCAGGGCGCCGGCCAGGCCCTGATGGAGACCACGGCGCATGACGGCGCGGGCCATGTGCTGAGCGGAAGCTTCATGGATTACAGCCTGCCGCGCGCCGCCACGATGCCGAGCTTTAGGGTCGAGCTCGCCGAGGACCCGACCTCGGGCAATCCGCTCAAGGTCAAGGGCGGTGGCGAGGCCGGCATCACGCCCGCGCTCGCCGTCATCTGCAACGCGATCGTCGATGCGCTCTCGGTCTACGGCATCGAGCATGTCGAGATGCCGGCGACGGCGGCGAGCGTGTGGGCCGCGATTCGCGCCGCCCAACGGACCGCCCCTTGAGCGGGCGCGCGCTCGGGCTTGGCGTCATCGGCCTCGGCATGGCGGGCACCGTGATGGTCCACGCCGCGGCGCGCCATCCCGGCGTCGTGCTGGCCGCGGCCGCCGATCCGCAACCCGCGCCGCGCGAGGCTTTCGGGCGCGACCACAACGCCAGGACCTATGCGGACGCCCGCGCGCTCGCCGAGGATCCGGCGGTCGAGGTGGTCTATATCGCGACGCCGCATCAATTCCATGCCGAGCACGCCATCCTGGCGGCCGAGCGCCACAAGCATGTGATCCTGGAAAAGCCGATGGCGCTCACGCTCGCCGATTGCGACCGCATCATCGCGGCGGTCGAGCGCGCCGGCGTTCATCTGATCGTCGGCCACACCCATGCGTTCGATCCGGCGGTGCGCCGGATGCGTAGCCTGATCGCGACGGGCGAATTGGGCGCGCTCGGCATGATCGCGTCGTGGAACTACACCAATTACCTCTACCGTCCGCGCCGTCCCGAGGAGCTCGATACGTCGAAAGGCGGCGGCATCCTGTTCAACCAGGTGCCGCATCAGATCGACACGGTTCGCCTGCTCGGCGGCGGCCTGGTGCGCAGCGTGCGCGCCCAGGTCGGCGTGCTCGACCCGGCGCGTCCCACCGAGGGCAACTGCACGGCCTTCCTCGAGTTCGAGAACGGGGTCGCGGCCTCGCTGGTCTATGGCGGCTATGATTTCTTCGATTCCGACGAGCTGCATTTCTGGATCTCCGAACGCGGCGCCCCGAAGCAGCCCGCGCATGGCGCGGCGCGCCGCGCGCTTGCGGCGCGCAAGCAGGCCGAAAGCGCGCTGCGCACCGCAAGCTTCGCCTATGGGGGCGCGGATGCGGGCGAGCCGCCGCATCCGCCGCATTTCGGCCTCACGGTCGCGACCTGCGCGCGCGGCGAGCTGCGCGCCTCCGCGGACGGCGTCCTCGTCTACGGCGAGGCCGGTCCGCGCGAGCTCGCGCTCCCGGGCGGCGGCAAATATTCCGGTCGCCACACGGTGCTCGACGACATGCGCGACGCAATCCTCTCCGGCCGCAAGCCGACGCACGATGCCCGCTGGGGCAAAGCGACGCTGGAGGTCGCGCTCGCGATCCAGCGCTCGGCGCGCGAGCGGCGGGAAATAATGTTGGCGCATCAGATCGCGGTGCCGGCAGGGAGTTGACGCAGGGTACGACAGGCGCGGGAGCGCTCGGCTTGCGTCGGTCCCTCGTCGATTTGGGAAACTTAGATGCGCGTGCTACGTTGAGTCAGGCGGGCGATCGACCAATGAGGCATTCCATGAAGTCCCCTACGCTCACCCTCTCAACCGCCGCCCTGATCGCACTGGTGGCTTTTCCGGCGCTCGCGGCGTCGCGGCATCACGCGCGTCACTATTATGGCGGCGCTCATGCCTACGGTTATTATGGCCGTCCGTTCAATGCCGGCGGGGTCAATTCGCCAGGGCCGATCTATCGGCAGGGCCGTTATCTCGGCACCGATCCGGATCCGAATGTCCGCGCCGAGATCGCCCGCGATCCGTATTTCGCGCGCAAGTGACCGGAAGACGGAAAACAGACGAAACATCGTTCCTTCCAGATCGCCGCGACTGGCGACGCGATACTGACTAAAAAGCCCGGGGGCCGAGCCGCACCCCGGGCTTTTCATGTCGCCGATCGCCATCCGCGGCCGGCTTGCGTCCCGCCGCCGGCTTGCGCAACATGCTTGCGGTCAGGGCGGCTGACCCGGCCAGCCGCAGGCGCGCAGCACACGGGGCGCAACGCCGACGGACGCCGGGGAGGGGAGATCAGAGCGATGACGCGACTGCGACTGGCAGCCCTGCTCGGCGCTGCCCTGGCGAGCCTGGCGCCTACGGGCGCGGCTTTCGCCCAAAGCACCGTCAAGATCGGGGCCATCTATCCGTTGAGCGGCGTCGCGGCGAGCGCCGGCGTCAATGGCCGGGCCGCCATCGAGGTCGCGCTCGACATCATCAACAACGCCCACCCGGAGCTCGCGGCGCTGCCGCTCGCCAAGGATGCCGGCCTTGCGGGGCTCGGCGGCGCCAAGGTCGAGGTCGTGTTCGCCGACAATCAGGGCACGCCGGCCGCCGGCCAGAACCAGGCGGTCCGCCTCATCACCGAGGAGAAGGTGGTCGCCCTCAACGGCGCCTATCAGTCCGGCATCACGCTGACGGCGAGCGCCGCGGCCGAGAAATACGGCATCCCGTTCCTGACCGGTGACTCGGTGGCCGCCAACCTCACCGAGCGCGGCTTCAAATGGTTCTTCCGCACCACGCCGATCGCCTCCGACTTCGCCCGCATCTACATGGCGTTCCTCAAGGACATGAAACAGAAGGGCGCCAAGACCGACAACATCGCGATCGTGCACGAGAACACCGAATACGGCACGTCGGTCGCCTCCGTGGTGACGTCCATCTTCAAGGAGAACGGGCTCAACATCAGCCAGGACATCCCTTACTCCGCCAATTCCACCGACGTCCAAAGCCAGGTGCTGCAGCTCAAGGACAAGAATCCAGACGTCGTCATCTTCGTCAGCTATACGGCCGACGCCATCCTCTACGCCAAGACCATGAAGTCGCTCGACTACAAGCCGCCGCTGCTGATGGCCGACAATGCGGGCTTCTCCGATCCGTCCTTCGTGCAGACCGTCGGCAAGATCGTGCAGGGCGTCTTCAACCGTTCGTCATGGGGCATCGGCGCGCCCGGCAGCCGGACCTATCTGGTCAACGACATGTTCAAGAAGAAGACGGGACATGATCTCGACGACACCTCGGCCCGCATCATGCAGGGCTTCATGGTTCTGGTCGATGCGATCGATCGCGCGAAGTCGACCGAGCCCGCAAAAATCCAGGCCGCCCTGAAGGCGACCGACCTCAAGCCCGACCAGCTCATCATGGGCTTCAAGGGCGTGAAGTTCGACGACAAGGGCCAGAACATCCTCGCCGCCGGCCTCGTCATCCAGTTGCAGGACGGCGAGAGCTACGTGCCGGTCTGGCCGAAGGAGCAGGCCACCGCGCAGCCGGCGCTTCCCTACAAGGGCTGGTGAGGCGCGCCGCCAACGGGCGGGAGGGTAAGGCCCGCACGAGAGACCTGAGATGTCCCTCACGCTCGTCCAGGTGATTGCCGGTGGTCTCTTGCTGGGGGCCGTCTACGCGCTGTTTTCCTCCGGCCTCACCCTCATCTGGGGCATGATGAACGTGGTCAATTTCGCGCATGGCGATTTCGTCATGCTCGGGATGTATGTCGCCTTCGTGGTGTGGAAGCTGATGGGCGCCGGCCCCGCCGCCGCGGTCCCGGTCGCGGCGCTGCTGCTCGCGACGCTCGGCGTCGTCTGTTATTTTTCGCTCATCCGCCACGTCATGAAAGGGCCGATGCTGGCGCAGATTCTCGGCACCTTCGGGCTTGCGTTGCTGCTGCGCTATTCCGCCTTCTGGTATTTCGGCGCCAATTTCCAGACGCTTCCCGACACCCTGGTCGGCGGCACGCTGCGGTTCGGATCCCTCCGCATCGAATCCTCGCGCCTGCTGGCCGGCATCGTGGCCCTCATGGTGACGGCCGGCCTGCACCTGCTGCTCACCCGGACGTCGCTCGGCAGCCGCATGCTGGCGGTCTCGGAAGACGCCGCCGCCGCCGAGCTCATGGGGATCCGGCCGCAGCGCATGCAGGCGACCGCCTGGGCGCTCGCCGCGGGCGCGACCGGCATCGCGGGCGCCCTCATTGCGACCTTCTTCTACATCTCGCCGACCGTCGGCGAGACGCTGGCGATCGTCGCCTTCGTGACGGTCGCGCTCGGCGGCTTCGGCAGCGTGCCGGGCGCGCTGATCGCCGGTCTGCTGATCGGCGTGATCGAGTCGGTCTCCGCCTACGCGATCGGCGCGGTCTACAAGGATATCGTGGTCTACGCGCTGTTCGTGGCCGTGCTCTGGCTGCGTCCCGAGGGCCTGATGGGCCGGACCCGATGATGCGCGCGCTCGGTGTCGCCGTCGGCTCGGTCGCGATCCTGGCCTATCCGCTGGTCTTCTCGACGCCCTTCCAGCAGCGGCTCGGCGCGCTCGTGCTGCTCTACGCGATCGGCGCGTCGGCCTGGAACATCGTGGGCGGCTATGCGGGGCAGGTCTCGATCGGCCATGCGGTGTTTTTCGGTTGCGGCGCCTATGGGGCGCTCGTCTCCTATCAGCATCTCGGCCTGGCGCCGATCGCCGGCCTGCCGATCGGCGTCGCGGTCGCCATCCTGATCGCCGCCGTCATCGGGGTACCGACGCTGCGGCTGTCGGGTCATTATTTCAGCATGGCCACGATCGCGGTCGCCGAGCTGGTGCGGCTGGTGGTGGCCAACACCGAATGGCTGGGCGGCGCGCAGGGGCTCAGCGGTCCGCCGGTGCCGCGCACGCTGCTCGACCTCTCCTTCACGTCGGCGCTGCCCTATTATTATCTGTTTGTCGCGGTGCTGAGCGCGATCATCGGACTCACCTGGTGGATCGAGCGCAGCCGCATCGGTTATTACCTGCGCGCGATCCGCGACAGCGAACGCGCCGCGCGCTCGCTCGGCGCCGCCGCGCCGCGCTACAAGCTGTACGCCTTCATTCTGAGCGCGGCTCTCACCGCGGTCGCGGGCGCCCTCTACGCCGTGATGTTCGGCTTCGTCGATCCGGAATCCGGCCTCGGAATCCTCATCTCGGTCAAGATGGTGATCATGGCGGCGCTCGGCGGCGCCGGATTGCTGCTCGGCCCGCTGGTCGGCGCCGTGATCCTGGTCCCGCTCGAGGAGCTCTCGAACAGCCTGTTGGGCGGCGCCGGCGCGGGTCTCACCTTCGTCGCCTATGGGGCGATCGTGATGGCGATCGCGCGCTTCCAGCCCGGCGGCATCCTGCAGCGCGTGCTGCGTCTGCGGCGCAAGGCGCGCCCCGCGCCCGCCGTACCCGTCGCGCAACCCTGAAGGAGCCGGCGGTGCTGATCGAGGCGCGCCAGATCACCAAGGCCTTCGGGGGCTTCACGGCGGTCGATCGCGCCAGCCTCGCGGTCGAGCCCGGCGAGATCCTGGGGCTCATCGGACCCAATGGGGCCGGCAAGTCGACCTTGTTCAATTGCCTCACCGGTGACCTGCGGCCGACATCGGGCTGCGTGTTGTTCGAAGGCCGCGACGTCACCCGCCTGGCGCCCGAGGAGCGGGCGCGCCTTGGCCTCGCCCGCACCTTCCAGGTGCCACAGACGTTCGAGCATATGACGGTGCTCGAGAATGTCATGATCGGCGCGTTCCTGCGCACCTCGCGCACGAGCGAGGCGAGCGCCCGTGCGCGGGCGGTGATCGACACCGTCGGGCTCGGACCGCTGGCCGACACCCCCGCCCACAGTCTCGGCACCCCCGGCCGCAAGCGGCTCGAGATCGCCCGCGCGCTCGCGACCCGGCCGAAGGCGCTCCTGCTCGACGAGGCCATGGCGGGGCTCACCCCGGCCGAGATCGCGCGCGCCATCGCGCTCATCCGCGACATCCACGCGTCCGGCATCACGCTCGTGATCGTCGAGCACGTCATGGAGGTGGTGCTTTCGCTCGCGAGCCGCGTGGTGGTGCTGCACCAGGGCCGCGAGATCGCGCGCGGCACGCCCGCCGAGGTCACGCGCGATCCGGTCGTGATCGAGGCGTATCTCGGCAAGCGCGCCGCCCGCGCCGCCAACCGGGACGCGCCTGAGTCAACCGGGAGATCGCCGTGACGGCGCCCCTGCTGACGGTCGAGCATCTCGAGGTGCGCTATGGCGACCTGATCGGCGTCGCCGACGTCTCGCTCAGCGTTCCGGCCGGCGCCATCGTGGCGCTGCTGGGCTCGAACGGCGCCGGCAAGACGACGACGCTGAACGCGATCGCCGGCCTGATCCCGGCCCGCCGGGGCTCCATCGTGTTCGGCGGCGCGCGCATCGATGGCGAGCCCGCCTATGCGATCGTGCGCAAGGGATTGGCGCTCTCGCCGGAAGGCTGGCGGCTTTTTGTGCAGCAGAGCGTCGAGAACAATCTGCGGCTCGGCGCCACGCCGCTGACCGACAAGGCGCGGATCGCCGCGCTGCTCGAGCGCGTCTATGCGGTCTTCCCCACGCTCGCCGAGCGGCGGCGCCAGCGCGCCGGCACGATGTCGGGCGGTGAGCGCCAGATGCTGGCGGTCGGCCGCGCGCTGATGAGCGACCCCAAGCTCTTGATGCTCGACGAGCCCAGCCTCGGCCTCGCCCCGGCGGTCATCGAGACCATGTATGACACGCTCGGCCGTCTCCACCGCGATGGCCTGACCATCCTGCTGGCCGAGCAATCCATCGAGATGGCGCTCGAGGTGGCGGACCATGCCTATGTGCTGCAGGTCGGCAAAAGCGTGCTGTCAGGACCGGCCGCGCAGCTCGCGCAGGACGCGGAGGTGCAGCGGATCTATCTCGGGGTGGGGTGAGCAACGAGCTGCGCCTGTGCGCCCTCTCACCGCGTGAGGGGAGAGGGTCGGGGTGAGGAGGCGTCTCAGTAAATCTCGGAGGGGTGAAGCGCCCCTAATTCCCGGCGGTCTTCTTCTTGTAGGGTCCGAGCGAGTCGGCCGCCCACTTGGCGAAGCTGAGATCGACGATCTGATCGACCGTCACAGAGCCGTCGATCTGCTTCGTGTTCTTGAAGAACTGCCAGGCGTCCTTGAGCGCGGCGACGTTCACCTGCCCATCGGGATCGAAATACTGCGACGTGATCGACCGGTGCACCGCCGGGTCCTTGATGAAGGAATATTCGGTCAGGATCGCGATGATGTCGTCGGCGCCCGGGCCGGTGAGATGGCCGTGCAGCAGGGCGTCGTTGTAGTCGCGCGCGCCATGAACCAGCGCACGCATGAATTTGCGCGCCTGCTCGGGCCGTTCCTTGGCGAATTTTTCGCTGTAGAAGGTCACGGCGGTCTGAAAGTTCGGATAGATCTCGTCGATGCCGGCGAAGCGCACGGCCGTGCCCGACTTGACGATCGTGCTGATGGTGGGTTCGACCGTGAGGCTCGCGTCGATGCCGCTATTGGCGTAGGCGGGCACATGCTGCGGGAAGCCGAGATAGACCGGCTCGACGTCCGCGATGGTGAGGCCGCCCTTGCGCAGCGCGTAGTCGACCAGAAAACTCTCGCTGTTGCCGGCGGCCGAGACCGCGACCTTGAGGCCCTTGAGATCGCCGAGCGACTTCACCTTGCCGCTGTCGATCAGGTCTTTGCGCACCATGATGGCCTGGAAGCCATGCTCGGGCGCGTTCTTCGCCTTGTCGGCCACGACCCGCAGACCCACGTCGCGTTTGACCGCATTGTAGAGCGCCGCCGAGGTCGCGCCGCTCGCGACGTCGAGCTCGCCAGTGCCGAGCGGCGCCATCATCTTGGCGGCGGAATCGAAGCGGATGAAATTGACGTCGAGCCCCTCGGCCTTGAAGTAGCCGCGCTTGTCGGCGACGAAGAACGGCACGTCGCTCGACGCATTGGTCAGGCCGACATTGAGCTTCTGCGCCTGCCCGGGACCGGCGAGCGCCGCGATCAGGACGGTGGCGGATACAAGGGCTTTCCAGACAGACGGCATTCGCTGCTCCCGCGTTATGCATGGGGCGGCGGCGGACCGCCCGTTGGACGCGGCAGCCTAGCACAGTGGACGGCATGGCGGGCTGCGGTATAACTGCGCAAGAGCGGCCTTTTTACTGCGCGCCGCCGACCGGAGCAGGACAGATGGATGACCGCCCGCACGGTCAAAGCAACCAGAACGGCCACCGCATGGTGGTCGAGAACCGCGACGACATGTCGTTCCAGGTCAAGCGCGAGGTGTTCGTCTCGCGCGACATACTGGAGCGCGAGCAGCGCGCGTTGTTCGACCATTGCTGGATCTATGTCGGCCATGCCTCCGAGCTCAAAAGCCCGGGCGATTTCCGCACCCGCTGGGCGGCCGGCCGGCCGATCATTTTCTGTCGCGACCGCGACGGCAAGATCCGCTGCCTGATCAATTCCTGCCGCCACCGCGGCGCCACCGTGTGCCGCGAGCGCGAAGGCACGGCGCGCAATTTCTACTGCATGTATCACGGCTGGACCTACGGGCTCGACGGGAGCCTGCGCAACGTGCCGGGCGAGCAGGCCTACCCGCCGCGCTTCGACAAGACCAAGATGGGCCTCGTGGCGGCGCCGCGGCTCGAGAGCTACCGCGACTTCTGGTTCCTCAATTTCGATCGCGACGCCGTCGATCTCGTGACCTATCTGGCGGGCGCCAAGGACTATATCGACCTCGTGGTCGACCAGTCGCCCTCGGGGCGCATGGAGATCATCTCGGGCACGCAGGAATACGACATCAAGGCAAACTGGAAGCTTCTGGTCGAGAACAGCGTCGACGACTATCACCTGGTCGCCACGCATGCGACCTGGCTCAACTACATGCGCAATTCCGGCGTCAACATCGCGCCCCCCAAGGGCTCCGGTCTGCTGTTGCCGACCAAGGGGCTGGGCAAGGATCTCGGCAACGGCCATCTCACCACCGACAACCCGAATTACCGTGGCCGCCCGGTGGCGCGCTGGATCTCGGTCTTCGGCGAGGAAGCCAAGGCCGATATCGACGCGATCCGCGCCGAGCTGGTCGAGCGGCTGGGCGAGGCGCGCGCGGCGCGCGTCGCCTACACCAACCGCAATCTGGTTGTCTTCCCCAATCTCGTGATCAACGACGGCTCGTCGGTCACGGTGCGCAACTTCTATCCGGTCTCGCCCGACCTGATGCGGGTCACCGCCTGGGCGCTCGGGCCGGTCGAGGAGACCGAGGCGCAGCGCGCCCGCCGGCTGCACGCCTTTCTCACCTTCTACGGGCCGGGCGGCTTTGCGACGCCCGACGACGTGGCGGCGCTCGAGGCGGTGCAGCAGGGCTTCTCCGCCTGTCGCGACGTGCAGTGGAACGACCTCTCCCGCGGCATGGCGCGCAACGACGACCAGCTCGACACCGACGAGGGGCATCTACGTGTCTTCTGGCGGCGCTGGAGCGAGCTGATGGAGAGTGCCGCGTGAACACGCCCATGACCAACGCGGTGTCGCGCGCCGAGGTCGAGGACCTGCTCTACCACGAGGCCGACCTGCTCGATTCCTGGAAGCTCGACGACTGGCTCGCGCTCATGACCGAGGACGCGAGCTATTACGTTCCGCCCAACGACAAGCCCGATGGCGATCACAGATTCACGCTGTTCACCATCGCGGACGACATCGTGCGGTTGCGCGAACGCATCATCCGGCTCAAGGATCCGAACTGCCACGCCGAATATCCGCCCTCGCGCACGCGCCGGCTGATCTCCAATGTGCGCGTC
>DATBBS010000321.1:0-5434 GCA_036270895.1 Xanthobacteraceae bacterium | reverse complement strand
GTAGATCACGCCGGCGACAATCGTGCCCTCCCGTTCGAGCGCGATCGAGATGGCGAATTGCGGAATGCTGTGCAGGAAATTGGTCGTGCCGTCGAGCGGATCGACGATCCAGCAATGGGTCTTGTCCGCCCCTTCCTGGCGCCCGCCCTCCTCGCCCAGAAAGCCATAGCCGGGACGCGCCCTGGCGAGCTCGGCGCGCAGAATCTCCTCTGCGCGTCGATCGGCTGCGGTTACGAAATTGGCCGGGCCCTTGAGCGATACCTGAAGATGCTCGACTTCGCCGAAGTCACGCTTGAGACTGCGCGCGGCCTTGCGGGCGGCGCCGATCATGACGTTGAGGAGAGCAGAGCGGAGCATCGACGAAACGCGGTCCCGGATGAGGTCGTGCGGGCTGCTTACACGTGTCGGGGAGCGGGCGCCACCCCGGCGCACCGGTCATGAGCGCGCCTGGGCGATGAAATCGAGCCAGGGCTTGGCCGCCTTGTTGGCGGCCGCGCGGGTTTCCGCTGTTTGCTTCTGGACGAATTCGTCGAGCGAGAGGTCGCTCGCGCCGCCGGCCTTGGCGATCAGATGCCATTTGATCGCTTCCACCGGATCGGCCGCGACGCCACGGCCGGCGGCGAGGATCCGCGCCAGTCGATTCTGCGCGATCGGACTGCCGCGCATCGCGGCCTTGCGGAAAAGCACGATCGCACGCGGTTCGTCTTTCGCCGTGCCGGTGCCGTTGAACAACGCGATGGCGTATTCGACCTCCGCGTCCAGCAAATCCGCGACCGCCGCCGCCGCCATGAGGCGCGTCGCCTCACGGTCGTCCTTCGGAACACCGCGCCCATCCTTGTAGAGGGTCGCCAGCGCATATTGGGCTTCCGGGCTTCCGGCTTGCGCCGCCTGCCGGAACAGCTCGGCCGCGCGGCCGACGTCCTGCGGGAATTGTTGCCCTTCCAAATAGAGCAGGCCGAGGTCATAGGCCGCGGCGGCGTGGCCGAGCTTGGCCGCCGCTGCGAGCAGGCGCGCCGCTTGGGCACCGTCGCGCGGGCCACCGCGGCCGCCGATGCGGAACATGGCGAGCGCGAACATGGCCTCGCGGTCGCCGCGTTCCGCCGCCAGGGAGTACCACTTGACTGCCTCGACATCGTTGTTGGGCACGCCGAGCCCGTTGGCATAAAGCTCGCCGAGCAGGGTCATGGCCTTGGGATCCTGGCGCTGGTCGACATTCTTGGTCGCCTCGTGGAAGGCGGTTAGGAAGTAGCCGCGCTGATAGGCCCCGAAGGCGAGATCGAGCCCGGGGCCGGAGGCCTCGGGTTTGGGCGCTGGTGTCGCCGGCCTCGCGGGTTTGCGGGGCGGCGGGGCTGG
This sequence comes from Xanthobacteraceae bacterium, assembly GCA_036270895.1. GTDB lineage: Bacteria > Pseudomonadota > Alphaproteobacteria > Rhizobiales > Xanthobacteraceae > JAVDCA01. The sequence continues at coordinate 4,081 of DATBBS010000321.1, read as the reverse complement.
TGTCGGCTTGGCGGGAGCGGTCGGCGGCCCTGCTTGTGTTGGCGGTGCCGGTGCCTGCGCGAACAGGGGCGGGGCGCAAGCAAGCGCCGCGACGGTGCTCAGGACCGCGACCCCGAACCGCAAGCGCCGGGTCCTCATGCGGGGGTCTCCGCTGTGAGACGCGCCGCCGCATCCGCGATGGCCGCCGCCGGCCCGCGCGAATCGGAGAAGATGAATTCGCCGACCGCCACGAATTCCGCGGCGGCGAGCTCATCGATCTCATCGAATCCCGCCGCATAGGCGACGCAGGGAACCTCGAACACGTCGGTCCACCACGTAACCCGCTCATGGATGGCCTCGAAGGATGGCCGTTTCCCGCCCCGGTCGGGCTCGCCGAACATCACGTAGTCGGCGCCCGATTCCGCGGCCAGCATGGCCTCATGGCGGCTGGCGAGCCCGCCCACGCCGGCGATGCGGTCGGGCTTGAGTCCGGCAATGGCCTCCTTCACGGCCTCGGTGCCGGTGAGATGGGCGCCGTCCGCGCCCGACCGCGCAACGAGCTCGGGGCGCCCATCGAGCAGGAGCGCGACGCCACGCTCCTGCACGGCGGGCGCAATTTCCTTGATGCGGTTGATCAGGGTGCGCTCGTCGGCGACGGCAAGGCGAAGCAACACCGCCGCGATGTCGGCAGCCGCCAGCGCCGCCGCGAGTGGGCCGGCACACGCCGCGGGCTCCGCCACCAACGGCGTCACCAGATAAAGCCGGGCGGCGGGACGCCGCGATGCCGTGGGTTGCGGTTGGAAAGCCATGGGGGTCCGATGCTTCTCCATTCGGGCCAAAAGGGGGCGATGAATGATGCCGCCATGTCAATGGGCCGGGATTGGTGGCATCCGCGGCCAGCCCAAATGTTGGGCTCATTTGCTGTCGCAACAGGCAGGATAGACCCATGTGGCGGAAAACGCTTGGGCTTTTCCTTGGCACGCCAATTGCTAAGTCACCGGTGAGTTGGTGGCTAGGGTTCCGGCTCCGCGGTGGAGCGACTGGTCCGAGAGCTGCCGCCCGGGGGATGTGCCATCCCGGGTGCACGGCGGGATAAAAGCCCGGGAGGCCTCGGTCGCCAGGATTGGCGTCGATGGTTCTCGCCAATCCTCGACCCGATCACATCGGATGAACCACGAGGGTTGCACCATGAAACCATTCGCACGCGTGACCACCGGTATTCTCGCTGCGGCGCTCATCGCCGCGGGCCTCGGCTCGCCGGCCTGGGCGGCGCCGAAGAAGGAATTCAACATTGCCTGGACGATCTATGTGGGCTGGATGCCGTGGCCCTACGCGGCGGATGCCGGCATCGTGAAGAAGTGGGCCGATAAATACGGCATCACGATCAACGTCACGCAGATCAATGACTACGTCGAGTCGATCAACCAGTACACCGCGGGCAAGTTCGACGGCGTCACCGTCACCAACATGGACGCGTTGACGATCCCCGCGGCGGGCGGAGTCGACAGCAGCGCGATCATCATGGGCGATTTCTCCAACGGCAATGACGGCGTGGTGCTCAAGAAGGGCAAGACGCTGGCCGACATCAAGGGCCAGCAGATCAACATCGTCGAGCTGTCCGTGTCGCACTACCTGCTCGCGCGGGGATTGGCGAGCGTCAAGCTCAAGGAGAAGGACATCAAGACCGTCAACACATCGGACGCCGACATCGTCGCCGCCTTCAAGTCGAAGGATTCGACCGCGGTCGTGACCTGGAACCCGCAACTCATGGAAGTGAAAGGGGAGCCGGGGGCGACCGAGGTCTTCGATTCGAGCAAGATACCCGGCGAGATCGAAGATCTGATGGTGGTGAACACCGAGACGCTGAAGGACAATCCCAACCTCGGAAAGGCGCTGGTCGGAATCTGGTACGAGACCATCGCGCTGATGCAGGACCCGGGCGACAAGGGCAAGGCGGCGCGCGAGGCGATGGCCAAGCTTTCCGGCACCGATCTCGCCGGCTTCGAGGCGCAGCTCAAGACGACGCGGATGTTCTACACGCCGAAGGATGCGCTCGTCTTCATGGCCGGACCCGACATGGCCAAGATCATGGATCTCGTGCGCAGCTTCTGCTTCGAGCACAACCTGCTCGGCGAGAAGGTGAAGTCGAAAGACGCGATCGGCATCGAGCTGCCCTCGGCCAATGTCCTCGGATCCAAGAAGAACGTGAAGCTGCGTTTCGATCCGACCTATATGAAGCTCGCTGCCGACGGCAAGGTCTGACGGGCGAAACGACGCAAGCGGAGGAGTGACGTCATTCGCCGGGTGATGAACATCGTTCCGCAGCGCGGCAGCCGGATGTTTCTCGCGTTCGTTCCGTTCTTTCTCATCGCGCTTCTCTATGTGGTGGGATCGACGGAACGGCGCGCCGCCAATCCGGACGACAAGCTGCTGCCGCCAATCTCAGAGATGGCGCAGGCGGCGCAACGGCTGGCATTCGAGCCCGACCGGCGTTCCGGCGACCTCGTGCTGTGGACCGACACCGCGGCAAGCCTGCGGCGCCTGGCCATCGGTCTCGGCGTCGCGACCGCGATCGGTCTGACGGTCGGACTTGCGGTCGGCGTCGTGCCGGTGGCCGGCGCCGCTTTCGGCACGCTCGTCGCCGTGCTGTCGATGATCCCGCCGATGGCGATCCTTCCCATTCTGTTCATCGTCTTCGGCTTGGGCGAACTGTCGAAGGTCGTGCTCATCGTCTTCGGCGTCACGCCCTGCCTGATCCGCGATCTCGCCATGACGGTCGCGAATCTGCCGAAGGAGCAATTGGTCAAGGCGCAATCGCTCGGCGCTTCGACCTGGCAGGTGGCGATCCGGGTCGTGCTGCCGCAGATCATGCCGCGCCTGATCGAGTCGCTGCGGCTATCGATCGGGCCCGCGTTCCTGTTTCTGATCTCGGCCGAGGCCATCGCCGCCGATATGGGGCTCGGCTACCGTATCTTTCTGATGCGTCGCTATCTTTCCATGGACATCATCCTGCCCTACGTGGCGTGGATCACGCTCCTCGCCTATGTGCTGGACTTTGCGCTCGCCACGTTGGCGCGGCGCGTCTTCCCATGGGCCTATGTCGAGGAACCGCGCTGATGAGCGCGATCTCGGTGCGCGACGTATGGGTCGAATATGGCGACCAGATCGTGCTCGAGCGCATCAACCTCGAGATCGCGTCCGGGACATTCCTGTCGGTGGTCGGTCCTTCGGGCGCCGGAAAAAGCACGTTTCTGCGCCTGATCCTGGGTCAGGAGCGGCCCTCGCGCGGGGCGATCCTGCTCGACGGCGCGCCGCTTCCGTCCGAGCCCGGTGCCGATCGCGGCGTCGTGTTCCAGCGCTATTCGGTGTTCCCGCATCTCACCGTTCTGGCCAACGTGTTGATCGCCTATGAGTTCGAGGCGAGCAAGTTCCTGGTGCGGCTGAAGGGCCGCGCGCGCCGCGCGGCGACGGCCAAGAGCGAGACGCTCCTCGAGGCGGTCGGCCTCGCACCCCATCGCGACAAATACCCGAGCGCGCTGTCGGGCGGCATGCAGCAGCGACTCGCGATCGCACAGGCGCTAGCTCGCGCTCCGCGCGTCCTTCTGCTCGACGAGCCCTTCGGCGCGCTCGATCCGGGCACGCGCGCCCAGATGCATGCGCTGATAACGCCGCTGTGGCGTCAGCACGGCATGACCGTGATCATGGTCACGCACGACATCAAGGAGGCGTTCGGGCTCGGCACGCGGGTGGTCGCACTGGATCGCTCGCGGCGCGATCCGCAGGCACCGGGCCGGTTCGGCGCGATCGTCACCTACGACCTCGATCTGACGCGCGACACGCCGGTGCCGGTGCTCCGATTCAGCAAGCCGCTCGAAGCGAGCCGCACGGGAGCGAAATTGGACGAAAAGGAGATGCACCATGACGCCTGAAGGACCGATCCGCCGCTCGCGCAAGGCGGGCATCGCATTCGCGCGCCCGCTCATGCGTCGGCACCACCCGGATTTCGACAAGCTTGCGACTCAGGGCTGGAAAGCGCTCGAGGCGGAAGGCAGGCTTCCCGAATCGGGTTGGCGCAAGGAGCAGCAATGGGCGCTCGACATGG
>DATBBS010000320.1:0-3060 GCA_036270895.1 Xanthobacteraceae bacterium | reverse complement strand
ATCGGCAACGGCATCGTGGTTCCGGCGCTCACCGTGCGGCGCGCCTCCTCGACGATCGAGCTGAAGGACGGCCAGAGCTTCGTGCTCGCCGGGCTTTTGCAGAACGATCTGGCGACCGCGCAGGAGCAGCTGCCCTGGCTCGGCGACGTGCCGGTGCTGGGCGCGCTGTTCTCGAGCAAGTCCTACCAGAAGAACGAGACCGATCTCATCATCATCGTGACGCCCCGCATCGTGCATCCGACGCGGCCGGGCGACGTCGTGCGCACGCCGCTCGACAACACGCTGCCGGCCAACGACATCGACTTCTTCCTGAAGAACAAGAACGAGGTGCTTCGCACAGAGGTGCGCGGCGGCGCGGCCGCGGTCGAACGCGGACCGATCGGACACATGCTGGAGCTGCCCAAGGGAGGCGATCATGTCGTGCTGCAGTCAAAAGACTAGGTCTGTCGCGGCCGCCGTGCTGCTGGGCGCGTTCCTCGCCGGTTGCTCGGACATCTATTACGACCGGCGCGAGACGGTTTCCTTCGCCGCCGCCGACGCGACGGCGAGCGCGCAGGCGACGCAGACCATCGATCCGTGGCCGCCCGCCAGCGCCAACCGCAATATCGAGAGCAACGGCGCCCGCGTCGCCGGCGCGATCGAGCGCTACCGCACCGGCCAGATCATCCCGCCCAGGGGCATGAGCACCTCGGCCGGCTACGCCGCCCAAGCGCCGTCGGCGCAGGGCGGCGGCGGCCCATCGACTTCTTCCGCCGCGTCGTCGACGAAATGACAGCGGCGGGCGCCGGCGCCCGCCCTGAACCCCGGATACGAGCTCGTGATGCGCAACAATCGATCGAAGACCGATTCCAACCGGACGAACGTGCTGGTGCTCACGGCCGACGCCGAGTTCGAGCAGCTTGTGCGCGCGACCTTCACGTCGGCGGCGCAGATCGATCTTTCGGTGCTCACCGGCACGCTGGCCGCCAACGAGGATAAAATCAGCGGCGAGGACGCGACCGTCCTCGTGATCGATCTCGACCCCGGCCGCGCCGAGGACCTGGCGGCGCTGACCCGCCTGATGAACCGCCTCAACGGCTGGCCGCCCGTCGTCGTGGTCACGCCGGCGTTCGACCGGGAGACGGCGCGCCAGCTGCTGCAAATGCGCGTCGCGGATTTCCTGGTCAAGCCGGTGCCGCCGGTGGAGCTCGTGCGGACCTGCGCGCGCGTCGTCCAGGCGCCGCCCGTTTCGGAATCGAGCGAGGCGAACATCTTCACCTATCTGCCCGCGGTCGGCGGCGCCGGCGTCACCACGCTCGCGATCCAGACCGCGCTCTTGTTGCTCAACAGCGGCAGCCAGAAGGCGCGCCCCGCGACCTGCCTGGTCGATCTCAATTTCCAGCACGGAACCTGTGCGGACTATCTCGACCTCGAGCCGCGGCTCGACCTCAAGGAAATCGAGCCGCGCCCGGAGCGTCTCGACCGCCAGCTGCTCGAGGTGATGACCGCCTATCACGCCTCCGGGCTCGCCGTGATCGCCGCTCCCAACCGTCCGGCGGAAATGCGCAGTTTCGATCCGGATCTCGTGACGCGATTGCTCGATCTCGTGTCGTCGCACTTCAATTACGTCGTGATCGACATGCCGCGGACCTGGTTCTCGTGGACCGACAGCGTGCTGCTCGGCTCCAACCGCCTGTTCATCGTGAGCGAGATGACGGTGCCCGGCCTCAAGCACGCCAAGCAGCTGGTCGCCGCCATCAGCGAGCGCCTCGGCGAAGAGCGTCGCCCGCAGGTGATCGTCAACCGCTTCCATCAACGCATGTTCGGCGCCGGGCTGCGGCGCAGCGACATCGAGCAGGCGCTCGGCACCGATTTCGTCGCCGGCATCCCGAACGACTACGCGCTGGTGCGCGAAGCGATCGACCGCGGCGTTCCGCTCGACGACGTCCAGCCCGGCAACAAGATCACGATGGCGCTCAAGAAGCTGGTAGCGCCGCCCGACAAGCCGGCCGCGGCCGCGGCGCCGCAAAAGAAGCTTTTTCTGTCCTGGGCGCGATCGTAGCGGCCGGATCGATGACGACGGACCAGTGAGCTGAGGCAACAACAATGGCTGGTCGTTTCAGCGCGCGCCGCGCCGGGCCGGATCTTCCGCCGGTCGAGCCCGTACCCGCCGCCCCGCCGGTGGCAGACGCGGAGCCGCCCGCCGACGCCGTCGCATGGACGATCTTTCCGGAGGCGTTGCCCGAGCCCGATCCGATCATGCCGATGAGGCTGGCGCCCGAGCCCGCCCCGGCGGCGACGGGCGCGCCGGCCGCGCCCAACCCCCTGCTCACCGACAAGCTGCTCGACGCCAAGGTGCGGCTGCACCGCAAGCTGATCGAGGAGATCAATCTTTCGGCGCTCGAGAAGCTGCCCGAGGACGAGATCCGCAAGCACGTCCAGCAGCTCGTCTCGCAATACATCCTGGTCGAGCGGCTGGCGCTGAACGCCGAGGAGCTGGCGGGCTTCGTCAACGAGATCCTCGACGAAATGACGGGCCTCGGCCCGATCGAGCCGCTGCTCAAGGACGGCAGCGTCAACGACATCCTGATCAACGGCCATGAATGCGTCTATGTCGAGCGCGGCGGCATCCTCGAGCCCACCGCGGTGCGCTTCAAGGACGAGGCGCATCTGCTGCGCATCGTCAACAAGATCGTCTCGGCGGTCGGCCGGCGGGTCGATGAATCCCATCCCATATGCGACGCGCGCCTGCTCGACGGCTCGCGCGTCAACGTCGCGGTCCGCCCGGTCGCGGTCGACGGCCCGCTGGTCTCGATCCGCAAATTCTCCAAGCGGCCGTTCAACCTCAACAAGCTGGTGGAAATCGGCGCGCTGCGGCCGCAGATGGCCGAGCTGCTCGGCGCCGCCGTCAAGGCCCGCGTGACCACCATCATCTCGGGTGGCACCGGCTCGGGCAAGACGACGATGCTCAATGCGCTGTCGGCCTTCATCTCCGACAAGGAGCGCCTGGTCACCATCGAAGACGCGGCCGAGCTTCAGCTGCAGCAGCCGCATGTCGGACGCATGGAGACGCGGCCGCCC
>DATBBS010000319.1:0-5370 GCA_036270895.1 Xanthobacteraceae bacterium | reverse complement strand
GCGGTTGATGGCGGCGTCGGTCTGGATGTAGTTGTCGTAGGGGCCCGAGTTGATGTCGCGATTGCGCGCCGACACGATGCCGGCCGTCACCGTGCCGCCGAGGCTGAACGGGTTGCCGATCGCGACCACCCACTCGCCCAGCCGCAGCTTGTCGGAATCGCCGAACTTGACGGCCTTGAGCGGCTTGTCGGGCTTGACCTGGAGCAGCGCGAGGTCGGTCTTCTGATCGCGCCCGATCAGGGTCGCCTTAAGACGGGTGCCGTCGTTGAGGATGACGCTGATCTCGTCAGCTTCCGAGATCACGTGGTTATTGGTGACGACGATGCCGCTCGCGTCGATGATGAAGCCGGAACCGAGCGAATTGACCCGTCGCAAGGCGCGGTCGCGGTTCTGATTATTGTCGCCCGGCTGGTTCTCGCCTTGCCGGTTGTTGTCCTGGCGGTTGCCGCCCGGCCTGTCACCCGGCGGCCGATTGTCGCCCTGCCCGCGGCGGTTCTTGAAGAATTCGTCGAAGAACTCCTCGAACGGCGAGCCTGGCGGAAGCTGCGGGATGGCGGAGTTGCGTCCCTCGACATTCTGCGAGGTCGAAATATTGACGACGGCGTCGATTACCTTTTCGGCGACGTCGGCGATGCTCTCCGGACCGCGCGCCAGCGCGGAGCTCGAGGCGGCGGGCAATACGATGGCAGCCGCTGCGGCCGCGGCCAATGCGGCGCGACGCATGGAAGTCACCAAGTCGGTCAGAACGCCGTCCATGGGCCTGGTCTCTCCTGAAAAGGGGCTTGGCCGTGACACTGCGCCGGTCCCGACCGGGACGCAAGTGCGACCTGCCGACAAGCGCGGTTAGAAACGGATTGAGGCGGAATAGCGGCCTCGGGCATCGTCCCCGAGTCGGCTCATCCGCCAGACGAAGCGGAAGCTAGCAGTTTCTCGGCGCCTTGGGCAGTTCTCCAACGCGCCGAACCACGGTCTCGATCGAACAAAGTTGCGTGAAGCTCGCGATCACGCCCGCATCAGCCAAACCAGCACCAGACCCATGAGCGCGCTCGCCAGACCGACCAGCCGCAAGACCGTGTCCGGCGTTTCCAATACCGCCGTCACGGCGCGCTTGGCGGCTTCCGGAAACGCCGCGAAGACGACCCCCTCGATGACGAAGACAAGGCCGAGCGCTACGAGAAAATCGGACATGGTCCCGCACTTGGACTCGGATTCGCACCCGGACCTCGCGCCGGCGTTGCGCGCCGCACCCAGCTCAACGCGGTGCGGCCGGGGGCGCCGGCGGCGCGGCAGGCGCGGGGGCAGTGGGCGGCGCGGTTGCGGCGGGCGAGCCGCCGGCGCCGCGCTGCTTGCCGCTCGGATCCGCAAAGTAACGGAAGAATTCCGAATCCGGCTTGATCACCAGCCGCGTGTCGCCTTGGCGCAGGCCGGTCTCGTAGGCCTGCATCGAGCGGTAGAAGCTGAAGAAGTCGGCGTCCTTGCCATAGGCTTCCGCGAAGATGCGGTTGCGCTCGGCGTCGCCCTCGCCGCGCGTCTGCTCGGACTTGGAGGTCGCGTCGGCCACCAGCACGGTGACGTCACGGTCGGCGCGGGCACGAATTTCCTGCGCCTTCTGGGTGCCTTGCGAGCGGAATTCCTGCGCTTCCCGCTCGCGTTCCGTCTGCATGCGCTTGTAGACCGCCTGGCTGTTCTGCTCCGGCAGATCGGCGCGCCGGATGCGCACGTCGACCACCGTCACGCCGAACTGCTGAGCCTCGCGGTCGAGCTGCTCGCGTACGCGAGTCATGAGCTGAGCGCGCTCATCGCGTACCACCTGGGTGAGCGTGGCCTCGCCCAGCACCCGCCGCAAGGCCGAGTTGAGCAAGGGCGAAAGCCGCGAGTTCGCACCATCGACCGAGCTGACCGTCTGGTAGAAGCGCAGCGCGTCGTGGATTTTATAGCGGGCGAAGGCATCGACCACGAGCCGCTTCTGATCGGACGCGATCACCTCCTGGGACGAATTCTCGAGATCGAGAATGCGCTTGTCGATATAGATGACGTTGTCGAGCAGCGGCAGTTTCCCGTGCAGCCCCGGTTGCGTGACGACACGCAACGGCTGCCCGAGACGCACGACCAGCGCCTGGCGCGTCTGATAGACCGTGAACAGGGAGCTGTAGCCGATGATCAGCAGGACCACGACGACGACGGCGAGAGCCCAGCCGGCGAATCCGAGCCTCATCGTGTGCCTCCCGTCGTCGGAGCCGCCGCGGGCGGCGTGGTCCGCCGCAGCTCGTTGAGCGGGAGATAGGGCACGACGCCGGAGCCGCCCGGCCCGCCGGAATCGAGAATGACCTTGTCGGTGCTGCCGAAGACCTTCTCCAGCGTCTCGAGATAAAGCCGCTGACGGGTGACGTCGGGCGCCTTCTTGTAGGCCTCGTAGACCTGGAGGAAACGCGACGCCTGGCCGGTGGCCTCGGCGACCGTCTGCTCGCGGTAGGCTTCCGCCGCCTGGGTGATCTGGGCGGAGCGGCCGCGCGCGTCCGGGATCACGCGGTTGGCGTAGGCCTGCGCCTCGTTCTGGGCGCTTTCGGCGCCGATGCGCGCGGCCTGCACCTCGCGGAACGCGTCGATCGTCTGCGCCGGCGGATCGACCTTCTGCATCTGGACCTGGGAAATCTGAACGCCGGCCTGATAATTATCGAGCGTTTTTTGCATCAGCTCCGCGACCGCGGCCTCGATGCGGGTCTTCCCGCCGGTGAGGATCGGTTGAAGCTCGGTGCGGCCGATGGCCTCGCGCATGGCGCTTTCGGCGACCGCTTTCACCGTGCCTTCGGGATTCTGGATGTTGAACAGATACTGGCTGGCGCCCTTCTCCGCCTTCACCACCCAGAAGACCGAAAAATCCACGTCGACGATGTTCTCGTCGCCGGTCAGCATCAGGCTCTCTTCCGGCACGTCGCGCACCGAGGAGCCGCCGCGGCGCGCATCCTCGACCACCCGCATCCCGATATCGATACGGTTCACCCGGGTCACTTTCGGCGTGAGCGCCGTCTCGATCGGATAAGGCAGGTGATAATTGGCGCCGGGCTGAGCGTCGCGGACGTATTCGCCGAAGCGCAGCACCACACCCAATTCATCAGGCTGAACGAAATAGATGCCGGAGCCCACCCAGAACATGAAGGCGAGGATCGCGATCAGGAAGATGCCGCGTCCGCCGAGACTGCCGCCCGGCATCACCGAGCGCAGCTTGTCCTGCCCCCGGCGCAGAAACTCCTCGAGATCGGGCGGCGTCGGACCGGAGGACTGGGGACCCGAACCCCAGGGGCCCTTGGGGCCCGAGCCCCAGGGGCCGCCGCCTTGATTATTCCACGGCATGAACACGTCCTCCTGGGGCGCCAGCCCGTGGCCGGCACCCGGTTCCATTAATCCGGCAGTGGTTATAGGGGAGGCTCCCCACCCTTTCAACGCGCCGAGGGGTCGCGGACCGCAGCCGGCGGCCGAACTCGCACATAAGTCACCGCATGGTAACCGGCGTCATCCCCCGGCCCGGGAGTAAAGACGGCCCGGGCCGCCTCGCGCCAGATTGCGGGATCGATCGCGGGAAACGCCGTATCGCCCTCGCACTGGGCGTGGATGTGGGTGACCTCGAGCCGATCCGCCAGAGGCATGGCCTGCGCATAGATGTCGGCGCCGCCCAGCACCATGATGGCGTCGCTCGCGCGCCGCAAGGCGTCGCCGCGCGCGACGGCGAGCGCGGCGGGCAGGCTCGGAGCCACAATGGCGCCCGGCGCGGTGAAGTCCGCGGCCCGGCTCACCACGATATTGGTGCGCCCCGGAAGCGGCTTCCTGCTGAAAGAGAGATAAGTCTTGCGCCCGACCACCACGGGCTTGCCCCAGGTCAAGGCGCGAAATCGCTGCATGTCGGACTTGATCCGCCACGGCAGCCCGCCCTCGCGGCCGATGATTCCGTTCTCGGCCACTGCGACGATGAGAACGATTTCCATCAGCCCGCCTCCGCTCGTGCGAGCCGCACCAGGGCGTCGCCGGTGATGCGGCAGACCGTCCATTCATCGAGCAGCTCGGCGCCGAGCGACTTGTAGAATTCGATCGACGGCGCGTTCCAGTCGAGCACGGACCATTCGAAGCGCGTCCACCCGTCGGCGACGCAGCGCCGCGCCAAATGCCTGAATAGTGCGCGGCCGATGCCCCGTCGCCGAAACGCCGGGCGGACATAGAGATCCTCGAGATAGATGCCGTGGCGTCCGCGGAACGAAGAGAAGTTGAGAAACCAGAGCGCGAGACCCGCCGGTCGATCTTCCCATTCGGCGATGTCACAAAAGACCCGCGGTGTCGGCGCGAACAAGGCGGCATCGATCATCCGTTCGGTGGCGTCGACCGAGTCGAGCAGCCGCTCATAGGCGGCCAATTCGCGCACGAGCTCCAACACGAGTCCCGCCTCGCCGGGACGCACGGGCCGAATGGAGACGGACATCGGAATTCAGCCTGTTGGCGGGCTCACACCGCGACCTTCGCCTTGATGTGCGGGTGGGGATCGTAGCCCTCGAGGGTGAAATCCTCGTAGCGGAAGGCGAACAGGTCCTTCGCGGACGGTGCGAGACGCAACCTGGGCAATGCGCGCGGCGGGCGCGACAGCTGCAGGCGGGCCTGCTCCAGGTGGTTCGAATACAAATGCGCGTCGCCGAAGGTATGGATGAATTCGCCGGGCGCGAGGCCGGTCACCTGCGCCACCATCTGGGTGAGCAGCGCATAGGACGCGATGTTGAACGGCACGCCCAGGAAGACGTCGGCCGAGCGCTGATAGAGCTGGCAGGAGAGTTTTCCGCGCGCGACGTAGAACTGAAAGAGGCAATGGCACGGCGGCAGCGCCATCTTGTCGACGTCGGCCGGATTCCAGGCCGACACGATGAGACGGCGCGAATCCGGGTTGCGCCGGATCATCTGGACCACATTGGCGATCTGGTCGATCGCCCCGCCGTCCGGCGCCGGCCACGAACGCCACTGCTGGCCATAGACCGGGCCGAGATTGCCGCGCTCGTCGGCCCAGTCGTCCCAGATCGTGACCCCGTGGTCGTTGAGGTATTTGACGTTGGTGTCCCCGGCGAGGAACCACAAAAGCTCGTAAATGATGGATTTGAGATGCAGTTTCTTGGTGGTGACGAGCGGGAACCCGTCGGCGAGATCGAACCGCATCTGGTGGCCGAACACCGACAGCGTGCCGGTTCCGGTGCGGTCGTGCTTCTCCGCGCCGGTGGTGAGGATACGGTCGATCAGCTCGAGATATTGTCGCATGGGTCTTGGCCTCGGCCGGGCTCGGGTTCCACCGCGAGTCGGCCCGCCTATAGATTAACGCCCGCCTCGCGTTTCGCGAAGCGG
>DATBBS010000318.1:0-1527 GCA_036270895.1 Xanthobacteraceae bacterium | reverse complement strand
CCAGGCGGTCATCAAGGAGTTCGGCGCGCCCCATATCCTGGTGAACTGCGCCGGCTACGTCCATGACGGCAGCGTGCTGCAATGCGAGGAAAAGGATTGGGACTTCTCGTTCGACCTCAACGTGAAGTCCATGCACCGCACCATACGGGCCTTCCTGCCCGCCATGGTGCAGGCAGGACGCGGATCGATCGTCAACATGTCGTCGGCGGTATCCTCCATCCGCGGCGTGCCCAACCGTTATGTCTATGGGGCCACCAAGGCCGCCGTCATCGGGCTCACCAAGGCGGTCGCCGCCGACTTCATCCGCCAGGGCATTCGGGCGAACGCGATCTGCCCGGGCACCATTCATTCGCCGTCGCTCGAGGGCCGCATCGAGGCGCAGGCCGAGAAGACCAAGAAATCGGAAACAGAGGTGCGCCAGGCCTTTGTCGACCGACAACCCATGGGTCGCCTCGGCACGCCCGAGGAGGTGGCGGCGCTCGCGCTGTTCCTCGCCTCGGACGAATCGAGCTACATCACGGGCCAGTCGCATCTGGTCGACGGCGGCATGACGTTGTAGCGGCGCGGTGCGGCGGAGAGCCAGCTCGCTTGCGCTTGAAGCGCCTGGCTCTCCGGCTTTGTCTTTGCGCGTGATCTTGTCCGAAAAGTCTGCAACCCCGGATAAAGTCCGGGCCAGGCTTGTTCGGGGTCATGCGCTACCCGCGGCCGGCTCCCGCCAGCTTGAGGACCGTCACGGCGCAGATCATCACGGCCGCCGCGACGGCGGGCCATTCGGGATGATGGCAGACCGGCAGCGCCGCCGCGCATAACTCGTTCGCCCAGCCGACCCTGCTGCGGAGCTCTCCCGCGACGTAGAACAATGACGACGCGGCGCCGAGAAAGATCGTAAGGAAAACGCCGAGATTGAGCATGGCAAATCTCCCTGACGAGTGGTGCGTACCAGCCGATGTCGGCCGGACGGACACCGGGAATCTAACCCAGGGATAAAACCAAGAAATTTCGGTGGTTAACGGCCTTTTACGTCATTTTGCGCCAGCGCCGCAGGAGCTTCTTAGCCCTGACGGGGAACCCGCATAGGCCGGCCCCCAGCGCGGCCCCGCCGCCAAGGGCCCTACATCAGCTGGAAGAAGATCAGCACCAGGCCGACCACCGACACCGCCCAGGCGGCAGTCCTGATCCACGGCCATCCGGCCAGGTAGACGACCGCATGGGCGAGGCGCGCCCAGAAGAAGAGTTGCGCCCCCAGCGCCGTTGTCGGGTTGAGCTTGCCGGCCACCTGTGCGGCCAGCACCAGGATGGCGAACAGGACGAGGCTTTGCAGCATGTTGAGATGGGCGCGCTCCGCCCGCCCGGCCCAGCCGGGCAATTCCGGCATGTCCTCGCGGTTGCCCGCGAGCCGCGGCAACCCGACCTGCAGGATCGCGGCTGTCACGGCGATCAGCATCTGGATGAAGGCGAGCGCCGCCGACCAGACCAGCAACTTGAGCTCGATTGTCATGTGTCCCTCCCCCACCGCAACGGCACCTT
>DATBBS010000317.1:0-5573 GCA_036270895.1 Xanthobacteraceae bacterium | reverse complement strand
GCGCGCGCAGCTCGACGAGACCGGCACGAATTACGTGGTCGGGCAGTTCGCTTTCGGGGATCTCACCTTGGACGAATGCCGGCGGTCGGTCGGGCTGTTCGTCAAGGAGGTCATGCCGGCATTGCGTTCGTAGGGTGGGTTGAGCGGAGCGAAACCCACCGCCTCACCTGCCGCGAAGCTGCCGGCGGGTTTCGGCACCGATCTCGGACTTGCCCGAGATCGGCATCAACCCACCCTACAGCCCGCCTTTCTCTTGAATGAAGCGTACGATCTCATCCACACCCTGACCGATGCGCAGATTGGCGAACACGAAGGGCCGCGCGCCGCGCATCTTCTTGGTGTCGCGCTCCATCACCTCCAACGAGGCGCCCACATGCGGCGCAAGATCGATCTTGTTGATCACCAGGAGGTCGGAGCGGGTAATGCCGGGCCCGCCCTTGGATGGGATCTTGTCGCCGGCCGCGACGTCGATCACGTAAATCGTCAGATCGGCGAGCTCGGGCGAGAAGGTGGCGGCGAGATTGTCGCCGCCGGATTCGACCAGCACGAGATCGAGATCGGGAAAGCGCTTGCGCATGTCGGCGATCGCCGCGAGGTTGATCGAGGCATCCTCGCGGATCGCGGTGTGGGGGCAGCCGCCGGTCTCGACGCCGGCGATGCGCTCCGGCGCGAGCGCGCCCGAGCGCACCAGGAATTCGGCGTCCCATTTGGTATAGATGTCATTGGTGATGGCGGCGATGTCGTAGCGGTCACGCAGCCGCTTGCACAGCGCATCCATCAGCGCGGTCTTGCCCGAGCCGACCGGGCCGCCGACGCCGACCCGCAAGGGACCGTGGGGATCAGGCATCGGGCTCAACTCCGAAACAGGCGGGTGTATTGGGTCTCGTGGCGCATGCTGGCGATATCGGCGCGGAAGGTGGCGCTGCCAATGTGGTCGAACGTCGTCGTCATCGCGCGCGCCGCCGTGGCGGCGATCGCGGGCTCGAGGGCGGCCAGCACACGCTGGCCGTCGGTCTGGCCGAGCGGGATCAGCCGCACGCCGGCCGAGATCAGGTTGGCGGTGGCGGCGTGCAGGAAGGCATGCAGCGCCTGCACCAGATGTATGTCGTGGCCGGCGGCCGTGACCGCGACCGCGACCGGATAGGCCATCGGCCCGTCCCAGACGGCGACGAGCCGATCGAGCGCCGCGCAGGGCCAGGCGGCGCGCACCGCCTCGACGAAGGCGCGACCCTGGCCGGTGGTCTCCAGGTGGCGCTCCTTCGAGGGGCTCAGCGCCGCGGCGAGCTCGGCAATTTCGCGCAGCAGGGCGTCGTCGCCGATCGCGGCCGCCCGATGGGCGTTCGTGAAGAGCACGGCGTCGCAGAAGCCGCCGCCCTGAGTCGCGACCACCGTGAGCCAGCCCTGCAGCGATCGCGCATCCGCGACGTCGCCGGCCTCGACCGCCCATTCGAGCCCCCCCGAATAGGAAAACGCCCCGACCGGAAAGGCCGGGGAGAGCCACGCCATCAGACGATAGAGAGCAGCCGATGTTCCATCGCTCGGCGCAAGCGCCTCCTCGTCCTTCGAGACGCCCGCCTTCGGCGGGCTCCTCAGGACGAGGGGACTCGATCGCGCACGCGGCCTAGACATGCCCGTCGTCACCATCATGCGGCGCATAGGCGCCCTGCTCGGGATCGAAAGGCGCCTCGATCGGGGTAAGCTGCGCGCCCAGCCCCGCCAACATCGCCTCGATCACATGGTCGCGGCGGATACGCAGCCGATCGCCCACGACCTGCATCTCGATATGCCGGTTGCCGATGTGCCAGGCGATACGCAGCCGGTCGGCCGCGGACGCCGCGATCTCGACCAGCGGCTCGGGCTTGCCGACCACCCGCACGATCGAGCCGTCGTCGAGCACGAGCCCGTCGCCGTCCCGCAGCATTGCGGCCTGTGGCAGATCGAGCAGGAAACGCGTGCCGGCCTCGCCGGTCATCACCAGACGACGGCGGTGGCGGTCGTCGGCGGCAAGGATGACGCGGTCGACGAAGCGGCCCGCGTTCCAGTCGCCGCATTTTTTGATATCGAGGGCGCGTTTCATGTTTCAGTTCGCTTCCGCGTCATTGCGAGGCGTGCGCAGCACGCCGAAGCAATCTCGGCCACGTGGAACGAGATTTCTTCGCTTCGCTCGCAATGACCACATCAAAACAGAAAATACCGTTGCGCCATTGGCAGCGTCTCGGCCGGGGCGCAGGTCAGAAGCTCGCCGTCGGCGCGCACCTCGTAGGTCTCGGGATCGACGTCGATCCTTGGCGTCGCGCCGTTGTGGATCATGCTCTTTTTCGAGATGCTGCGGGTGTTCTGCACCGCGACCAGCTGCTTCTGGATGCCGAGCTTGCGGCCCAGCCCCGCCTTCACGGCCGCCTTGGAGGCGAACACGACGGAGCTCGCGGTGCGCGCGCGGCCGAAGGCAGCCCACATCGGGCGGTAATGCACCGGCTGCGGGGTCGGGATCGAGGCGTTGGGATCGCCCATCGGCGCCGCGACGATCGACCCGCCCTTGATGACGCAGTCGGGCTTGACGCCGAAAAACGCCGGCGACCACAGCACCAAGTCGGCGAGCTTTCCCTTCTCGACCGAGCCGATCAGTTTCGAGACGCCATGCGCGATCGCCGGATTGATAGTGTATTTGGCGATATAGCGCTTGGCGCGGACATTGTCGTTGTCGCCCTTCTCCTGGGCGAGCCGGCCGCGCTGCTTCTTCATCTTGTCGGCCGTCTGCCAGGTGCGGATGATGACCTCGCCGATGCGGCCCATGGCCTGGCTGTCCGACGACATCATCGAGAGCGCGCCGAGGTCGTGCAGGATGTCCTCGGCCGCGATCGTCTCCTTGCGGATGCGGCTTTCGGCAAAGGCCAGGTCCTCGGCGATCGACGGATCGAGATGGTGGCACACCATCAGCATGTCGAGATGCTCGTCGATGGTGTTGCGGGTGAAAGGCCGGGTCGGATTGGTGGAGGAAGGCAGCACGTTCGGCAGGCCCGCCACCTTGATGATGTCGGGCGCATGCCCGCCGCCCGCGCCCTCGGTGTGGAAGGCGTGGATGGTGCGGCCCTTGAAGGCCTTGATGGTGTCCTCGACGAAGCCCGACTCGTTGAGCGTGTCGGTGTGGATCATCACCTGGATGTCGTAATCGTCGGCGACCGACAGGCAGCAGTCGATCGCGGCCGGCGTGGTGCCCCAGTCCTCGTGCAGCTTGAGCGCACAGGCGCCGGCCTTGACCATCTCCTCCAGGGCGGCCGGACGGGATGCGTTGCCCTTGCCGGCGAAGCCGAGATTGACCGGAAAGGCGTCGGCGGCCTGGATCATGCGGGCGATATGCCAGGGGCCGGGCGTGCAGGTGGTGGCGTTGGTGCCGGCGGCCGGCCCGGTGCCGCCGCCGAGCAGCGAGGTGACGCCAGACATCAGCGCCTCCTCGACCTGCTGCGGGCAGATGAAGTGGATATGGGTGTCGAAGCCGCCGGCGGTGAGGATCTTGCCCTCCCCGGCGATCACCTCGGTGCCCGGACCGATCACGATGGTGACGCCGGGCTGGATGTCCGGATTGCCGGCCTTGCCGATGCCAAGAACCTTGCCGTCCTTGATGCCCACGTCGGCCTTCACGATCCCCCAATGGTCGAGGATCAGCGCATTGGTGATGACGGTGTCGACCGCGCCCTGCCGGTTGGTGAGCTGGCTCTGGCCCATGCCGTCGCGGATCACCTTGCCGCCGCCGAACTTCACCTCCTCGCCGTAGGTGCAGAAATCCTTCTCGACCTCGATGATGAGATCGGTGTCGGCGAGGCGCACGCGGTCGCCGGTCGTGGGGCCGAACATGTCCGCATAGGCGCGGCGGTCGATCTTGATCGGCATCAGGAGCCCCTACAGTTTTCCCATCACGTCGCCACGGAAACCGTACACCGTGCGCTTGCCGGCGAGCGCCACCAGCGTGACCTCGCGCGCCTGCCCGGGCTCGAAGCGCACCGCCGTGCCGGCCGCGATATCGAGCCGCATGCCGCGCGCCTTTTTGCGATCGAATTTCAGCGCCGGATTGGTCTCGAAAAAATGGTAGTGCGAGCCGACTTGGATCGGCCGGTCCCCACTGTTGGCCACCGTGAGGGTCACTGTCTTGCGGCCGGCGTTGAGGGTGACGTCGCCTGGCTGGATGAAGAGCTCGCCGGGGATCATGGTGAATTCCTCTCATCTGTCATTGCGAGCGAAGCGAAGCAATCTCCGCCGCATCGAGTGAGGCGGAGATTGCTTCGTCGCGCGTTGCGCTCCTCGCAATGACAGCCCATCATCTTATCGGCTCATGCACGGTGACGAGCTTGGTCCCGTCAGGGAATGTCGCCTCGACCTGGATGTCATGGATCATCTCGGCGATCCCATCCATGACCTGAGCGCGCGTGATCACGTGGGCGCCGGCCTGCATCAGGTCGGCCACGCTCTTGCCGTCGCGCGCGCCTTCCAGGATGAAATCGGAGATCAGCGCAACGGCCTCCGGATGGTTGAGCTTGACGCCGCGTTCGAGCCGGCGGCGCGCCACCATGGCGGCCATGGCGATCAAGAGCTTGTCCTTTTCGCGCGGCGTAAGATTCATGTGCCCCTCAATCGACCCAGAGTTTCGGCAACGGCCCGGTGTCGAGCGCGGCCAGCACGGCCGCGAGGTCGCGCCGCAGCAGCGCGCCGTCGCGGGCGCACAGCCGCGCGACCGCGATGCCGTTCCAGCACGATACACCCACCTCGCCGGAAAAATCGGCGCCGCGCGCCCGCACAGCTTCAACCTGGCGGTCGTCGCCCGGCACGCTCAGCATGGTGGCGACCGCGCAGCCGCCTGCCGCCGCGGCCGGCTCGCCAAGCTTCTCGGCAATCGCACCGTCGAGCCGCAGGGATTCGGCGAAGACGAGCCTGCCGCCACGGCGGATGCGCCAGCGATCGGCAATCGCGCCATCCTCCACCGTCTCTCCCATGGCGGAGCGGCCGAACACGACGGCCTCGGCGAGGAGGAGCGAGGCACCCTCCTCCATGTCGACCTCGATGCTGCGCGCCAGGCGCGCCCGGTCGAACAGGATCGTCTCCTGCGGCAGCCAGCGCAGCCGCGCGCCGCCCGCCAGGGCGAGCCTGACGGCGACGTCGGTCGCGGGTCCGAGCGAACGATAGATCTTCTCCGCCGCGGTCGTGCCGACCAGGAGCTGCGCGTCGTCCTCCACCGCGACGTCGATGCTGAACCGGTCGCCGCCCGCCATCCCGCCCGCGGTGTTCACCAGAATGGCTTCAAGCTCGGGCCGGCCGCCGCCCGGAAAGCGGACTCGCAGCGAGCCCTGCTCGTCGACCCGCCGGCGCCGCGTCACCCCGCCCTGCGCCGCGACCGCGAGCGCGATCCGGCCTTCGGCTCGATTGGCGGCGAAAATTTTTGCGGTGGATGTAGGCGCCAACACGAGAGCTCTCGATCATCGTTCCCTCCCCCCTTGTGGGGGAGGGTGGGGGAGGGGGGTGGCCCCGAATTCATGCGCAAGCCGCTACCCCCCTCCCTGTCCCTCCCCCACAAGGGGGGAGCG